>NZ_JADNQM010000027.1:0-141501 GCF_046269425.1 Amycolatopsis sp. cmx-11-12
CCTTGCTCGTGCTCATCCAGCACGAACAACGCACCCGGCACATCTGACAAGCACCACCCCACCCCGGCATTAACACACCCGGTCAACCCCACCCCACCAGCCAAGACCAAGATGAAAAGTCCCCATTGGGGACATCAAGCTCCGGCGCCCACCCCGTCCCTTCCGCAATTCGTCCTCTGGTTGCGGTCCTTGCGTGTGCAACTACCGCAACCAGAGGACGAAACGCGGGGCGTCGCGTATCCAGGCGCAGCGATTGGGCACCTGATTGCGGGGGCGTGAAACCGCCCTTACGGGCGAACGAATTTCGGCACTAACGGTGGTACACCGGTTCGCCCGTCCGGTCTAAGGTGCACGGTGCACAAAGCCTTGGGGAGGGCGTACATGGCCGACGCGGGGAGTCCGTGGCCGCAGGAGATCCGGCTGGCGATGACCATGGTGGGCGGGGCGAGTCTCGCGGTCTGGATGGGCGGGGTCGCCACCGAGACCTCACATCTACTACAGGCGTCGAGAACACCGGAAGCCGAAGGGCCGTACCGGACCCTGCTCGATCTGCTCCACGCCACCGTCTCGCTCGACGTGCTCACCGGCACGAGCGCGGGCGGCATCAACGCGGCGTGTCTCGGGCTGGCCGAGGCGTTCCGGTCGAGCCCGCAGGTGCTGCGCGACACGTGGATCAGCACGGGATCGCTCGACAACCTGATCCGCGACCCCGGCGAGAAGGAGCCGAGGTCGTTGCTGAACGGTGACAAGGTGCTGCTGGCGGACCTCAAGGACGCGCTGCACCGGATCACCGACAAGGCGACGGTGAAACCGGATTGTCCCGACATCACCGTGTTGCTCACCGGCACGATGATCGACGGCGAGACGACCAGGTTCGACGACGCGCTGGGAAACCTCGTGCGGGACACCGAACATCGCCTGCTGTTCCGGTTCGATGGTCCTTTGTGGACAGATGACGTCGTGGGGCCGCTCGCGCTCGCGGCCCGCTCCACGGCGTCGTTCCCGGGCGCGTTCGAACTTTCCCGGATGCCGATCGGCGAGAAGACCGGGCCGCTGCATCCGGACATGACCCGGTACACCGACGTCACGCGGTCGCATTGGCTGACCGACGGCGGTGTGCTGCTGAACAAGCCGTTGCGCCCGGCGTTGCGGGAGATCTTCGAACGGCAGTCGCATTCGGACGTCCGGCGGCTGCTGTTGTACGTGGTGCCGACGGCGGAACGCGAAGCCGAGCGGGTCGAGGTCGATCCGGAGCGGCCGCCGCTGCTGGGCAGTGCGATGAGCAAGGTCGTCGGCACCGTGCTGAGCCAGACGATCAGCGCCGAACTCGAAGACCTGACCCGGCACAACGACGCCGTGGTCCGGACCAGGGGAACCCGCGTTTCCCTTGCCGCGATGGGGGTTCGTGGCGGACCGGAGACGCTCGTCGACCAGCGGCTGATGAACGACTACCGCGACCGGCGGGTGCAGGAGGACGCCACCGCGCTGGTCCGCGAGGCGACCCGCAGGCTCTCACTGTCCGATGTGGAGGATTCAAGCCGTCAATGGGCGTCCGGCACGGCGGCGCAGTTGCGCGCGGCCGCGGCGGCGGGGCTGCGCGAAGGCCTGCCGACCGAGCCGCCCGCGGACACCTGCGAGGTCGAGAACCTGGTCGCCTTCCGCACCACCGCGCTCGACGATTCGGTGGCCACCGGTCTCCAGTTGGTGAACGCGGGTTTCCGGCTCGATCCGGCGCCGGAGCAGGCGGTGCAGCTCAACCGTTGCCGCGTGCTGCTGCACGAGGCACGCCACAAGTCCGCGCGGGGCCGTCGGCTCGCGGGCTGGGTCGCCGAACAGGACCCGCCGCCCGCCGACGTCACACTGGCCGCCTGGATCGAAGGCCTCGCCAAGGAATGGGCTGCCCTCGGCCGGTCGGACGCGCTGAAGGAGGCGTGGCCGATGGTGGTCGCCGCGCTCCGGCAGGCGACGCCGATCCTTTTGCCGCTGGCACAGGCGAAACCCGACACCGAAGCCGCCGACACGGTCAGCACGCTGCTGGCGTGGACCGGGCTCACGTCCGACGCCGAGAGCGCAGGGGATCCGATCGTCACCTCGCGTCTGGTGCGCCTGCACATCGCGACCCGCGGCCTGCTCGCGCAGCCGCCGTCGGTCGACCAGCGGGTCGACCTCGTCCAGGTGAGCGCGGATTCGCGGACGCTGCTGGACATGAAACGGCGCCGCTCGTGGGACAAGCTCACCGGCATGCAGGCCGACTACTTCGGCGCGTTCTACAAGGCGTCGTGGCGCGCGAACGACTGGATGTGGGGCCGGGTCGACGGCGCGGGCTGGCTGTTCCAATGCCTGCTCGACCCGAAACGCCTGCGGCTGCTGCGTGACGTCGTCGGGCGGGAAGCCTTCCGCACACAGGTCCGGGACGCGTTCAAGAAGATCGGCTGGCGGCAGCCGGGCACCGAAGACGGGCTGTCCCCGGCGGAAGCGGAGGCGTTGCGCGCCCAATTGGCGAGTGAGCTGGCTTTCCTCGGTCTCGACGGCGAACTCGGCGACGTGGAAGGCGAATCGGCGCTGCCGATCAGCATGCCGGTGACGGCGATGGTGCTCGCCAGGGTCCGGCAACTGGGGATCGCGCGCGAGGAACTGCCCTGCGTCGCGCTCCATTGCGGACACGACGCGAAAACGGCCAAGGGGAACGGGAAACCGTCGGAGCGGTTCCGGAAACTGATCGAGAACGAGCCGGAAACCGACGAGCAGGCGCAGCGCGCGTTCCAGGCGTGCCAGGTCTCCGGCGAGCGGTTCGAACACGAACGCGGGACGATGTTGCTGACGAAGACGCTGGTCAAGGCGGGCGCCGCCGGGATCAACGCGGCCGCGGGGGCGACGAGGGTGCCGAAGTCGGTCCAGCCCGCCGCGACCTTCGCCAAGGCCGCGAGCCGCAGCGCGTGGTGGATCACGCGCGGCGCGGCCACCCTGCCGTCCCCGTGGAACGTGCTCGCCGCGCTGATCACCGTGCTGGCCGGGTTCGTCCTCGGTGGACAGGGCGGGCCGGTGCTCCAATGGGTGGGCGTCCCGGTCGCCGCGGGCGCCATCGTGTTCCTGGTGGTCAGCCTGATGACGTTGCGCAAGACGTGGCGGATGGTGCTCACGGTGCTGGGCGTGCTGGCGGGGGCGGGTCTGCTGTTCGCCGCGTTCCTGCCACCGGTCCGTGACCCGCTGTTCGGCTGGCTTGGCGACGTCGTCGCGGGCTGGCGGCGCGGTGAGGCGCCGGTCTGGTGGCTGGTCGTCTGCCTGCTGGTCCTGCTGCCCGCCGTCTGGACGCCGCTCGGTGCCGTATTCCGGCGGCGAGGGCGCCGCTGAACCGCCGAATTGTGGCCTGACGCTGCGACCGAGTGGTGACGGTTGGTATCGTCACATGCGGTGAGACCGCATCGAGGCGGCCTTACCCACGAGTGCTGCGCTTCAAACGTTACCGTTACCTTTGTCACGTGTGTTTCAGGGTTGTTGCAGGTAGCCGCGTTGCCGTCGCCGCGCTGATCTGACCGCGCCCGAATCCTCCGGTACGTTTCTTGGACATGTCCGGAAAGCACTTGATCGAATACCCGACCAAGGCGGATGGTGCCGAGCTCTGGCGAATCGCCCGCGATTCGAAGAAGCTTGATCTCAACTCGGCCTACGCCTATCTGCTCTGGTGCCGCGATTTCGCGGATACGTCCGTCGTAGCGAAAGTCGACGGCACGCCGGTCGGTTTCGTGCTCGGGTATCGGAAGCAGGACACCGGCTTCGTCTGGCAGGTCGCGGTCGACGCGTCCCAGCGCGGGAAAGGCCTGGCCGGGGCACTGCTCGACGAGCTGTTCAGCCGCCTTGCCGCCCAAGGCGTGCGGTACCTCGAAACGACGATCACCCCGGACAACGAGGCTTCGATCCGGTTGTTCGCCTCGTTCGCCAAGCGGTGGAACGCCACCTTGGAACGGCAGGATCTGTTCTCCGCGACGGATTTTCCGGCCGAGGACGGAACGCATGAGCAAGAGGATCTGTACCGAATCGGTCCGCTCAGCAGTCAGTAGAACGTAAAGCCGGGGATCTCAGGGAGAAAGAAAACGTGATGAGCATTTTCGAGGAACTCGAATCCGAAGTACGCAGTTACAGTCGTGGCTGGCCCGTGGTGTTCGACCGGGCGCAGGGGAGCTACCTGTACGACGAAGACGGCAAGGCCTACCTCGACTTCTTCGCCGGCGCCGGCGCGCTCAACTACGGGCACAACAACCCGGCGATCAAGCGGGCCCTGATCGACTACATCGCCCGTGACGGCGTCACGCACGCGCTCGACATGTTCACCGTGGCCAAGCGGGACTTCCTCGAGACGTTCAAGGAGAAGATCCTCGCGCCGCGCGAACTCGACTACAAGGTCGTCTTCCCCGGCCCCGGTGGCGCGAACGCGGTCGAGGCCGCGCTGAAGCTCGCGCGCAAGGTGACCGGCAAGGAATCCGTCATCAACTTCACCAACGCCTTCCACGGGATGACGCTGGGCGCCCTTTCGGTGACCGGCAACTCGATGAAGCGCGGCGGCGCGGGTGTCCCGCTGGTGCACGCCACCCCGATGCCGTACGACAACTACTTCGATGGCTCCATCCCGGACTTCCTCTACTTCGAGAAGCTGCTCGAAGACTCCGGCAGCGGCCTGAACGAGCCCGCCGCCGTTATCGTCGAAGGCGTGCAGGGCGAAGGCGGCATCAACGCCGCGCGGGTCGAGTGGCTCAAGGCGCTGGACGAGCTGTGTAAGAAGCACGGCATCCTGCTGATCCTCGACGACGTCCAGATGGGCTGCGGCCGCACCGGCCCGTTCTTCAGCTTCGAGGACGCGGGCATCAAACCCGACATCGTCTGCCTGTCGAAGTCCATCGGCGGCTACGGCATCCCGATGGCGCTGACGCTGATCCGCCCGGACCTCGACGTCTGGGAGCCGGGTGAGCACAACGGCACCTTCCGCGGCATCAGCCCGGCGTTCGTCACCGCGACCGAGGCGCTGCGCGTCTACTGGAGCGACGACGAGCTGGAGAAGTCGACCAAGGCCAAGGGCGAGCGCATCGCCGCCGCGTTCGAAGGCATCGTCGAGGCGTACCCGGAAGCGAACCTGCTCGCGAAGGGCCGCGGGCTGGCCCGTGGGCTCGAGTTCGCCAACGGCGACCTCGCGGGCAAGGTCTGCGCCGCCGCGTTCGAGCGCGGGCTGCTGATGGAGACCTCCGGCCCCGACGGCGAGGTCATGAAGCTGCTGCCGCCGCTGACGCTGACCGACGAGGAACTCACGAAGGGCCTGTCGATCATCGACGAGTCCATCGCCACCGTCCTGAGCTGACCGCCCTCAACCAAGAACGAGAAGGAGTTTTCCGTTGCTTGTCAGAACACTCGACGAGGTCGCCGACACCGACGCCGACATCAAGACCCCGAACTGGCGCAGCAAGCGCATCGTGCTGGCCAAGGAGGGCGTCGGCTTCTCGGTGCACGAGACCACGCTTTACGCCGGGACGGTCAACGACTTCTGGTACGCGAACCACATCGAGGCGGTCTTCATCACCTCCGGTGAAGGCGAGCTGGAGAACACCGCGACCGGCGAGGTCTTCCAGCTGAAGCCGGGCACGCTGTACCTGCTGAACGACCACGACAAGCACCAGGTCCGGCCCAGGACCGAGATCAAGTGCGTCTGCGTGTTCAACCCGCCCATCACCGGCCGCGAGGTCCACGACGAAAACGGCGTGTACCCGCTCGTCACGGAACCGTAAAAATCGCTCGAGGAGGCGACTGCATTGACGCTGACCGACACCCGAGTCGACGACAGCTACCCGACTCGCATCACGGGTAAGCCCGTACACCTGCCCAGGACGCACCCCACCGTCTGGGGCGGCGAAGCCGACGGCCCCATCGACGCGGCCGCGCTCGCCAACCACGAGGCCCGTGGTTACACCGTCGTCGACCAGTTGTTGTCGCCTGGCGAGGTCCAGACGTACTGGCAGGAACTCGTCCGCATGTCGTCGGGGGACCACCGCGACGACGAGCGGGTCATCACCGAGGCCAAGACCGGTGAGGTCCGCTCCATCTTCGACGTCCACGAGACCAGCGAGCTGATCGCGGAACTCGTCCGCGACCCCCGTGTGCTCGACCGTGCCCGGCAGATCCTCGGCTCCGAGGTCTACATCCACCAGAGCCGCGTGAACTACATGCCCGGCTTCAAGGGCACCGGGTTCTACTGGCATTCGGACTTCGAGACCTGGCACGCCGAGGACGGCATGCCGGCGCCGCGCGCGGTCAGCTGTTCCATCGCGCTCACCGACAACTACGCGTTCAACGGCGGGCTGATGGTGATGCCCGGTTCGCAGCGGACCTTCGTCCAATGCGCCGGGGAAACCCCCGAGAACAACTACAAGAGTTCGCTGAAAGAGCAGCGGGTCGGTGTTCCCAGTGAGGATGACATCACCGAACTCGCCGCCGAATACGGAATCGATCAATTCACCGGACAGGCAGGTTCGGCGCTCTGGTTCGATTCGAATGTGATGCACGGTTCGTCGAACAACATCACGCCGTACCCGCGGTCGAACATCTTCGTCGTGTTCAACAGCGTCGAGAACGCGCTGCGCGAGCCGTTCGCCGCGATCGAACCGCGTCCGGCGTTCATCGCCGGCCGCGACTCGACACCCCTGTCGCGCTGACGAACCCCAGGTCGCGAAGGCCATGACGGGGCGCCTGTAGTCGACAGTGTGCGCCCTGTTACGTTGTCGCCAACGCGTGCGGGCCAGTGGGCTCGCACACGTTGGTGTTGTCGACGGACGAACGGGTTCTTCGCTCGGGGTGAGCCCACCCGGACGGACGTGGACGCCGATGTCCGGTGTGGGTCGCGCCCCCAGGCGGCCCAAATCGGACATCCCCCGGCTCCGTGCCATCAGATCGGGACTGATGGCGCGGAGCCTTTCTATTTCCGCGCGCTGACGAAGACGGGCGCGCGGGGTGAAGTCTCCCCGTCGCGCTGACGCGCTTTCGGGGAGACGGTCTGCCGGTCGCCTACCTCGGCTTGCGTGAGCGTCCGGGATTCCCGCTCGATGTCCCCAATGCGGCATTGGAGGCGCTCAGTGCCCCCAATGCCGCATTGGGGACATCGGCCCTGTCTCGGGTCCCTTTTGTCCCGATGTATCTCTCTTCCCTCGCGTTTTCTGGTTGGCGGCGTCTTCGCGCGGTAGGTTGGCTACTCCGGTAAGGGGAGAGATCGGGGGAGGGGGGTTCGTCATGGGCGAAAGCGGTTCCCCTGCTCGTTTCCAACTCCTCGGTCCCGTCCGGCTCCTCGACGGTGAACGGCCGGTCCCCGTCGGCGGTCCCGGCGTCCGTGGCCTGCTCGCACTGCTGGCCCTGAAGGTCAACAAGGTCGTCGCGCTCGACGAGATCATCGACGCGCTCTGGGGCCACGACCCGCCTGCCACCGCCCGCACGATCGTCCACGGCAACGTCTCCCATCTGCGGCGCGTGCTCCGGGACATCCAGGGCGACCATCCGCGCGGCGCCCGGATCCTCACCGCGCCGCCCGGCTACCAGCTCACCGTCGAACCCGGCCGGATCGACGTCCACCGGGCCAGGGCGTTGCTGGAGCGGGCGTCGGCTGAAGATCCGGACAAGGCGTCCGAGCTGCTCGCCGAGGCCCTCGCGCTCTGGCAGGGCCCTGCGCTCGCCGGTGTGCCGGGCTCGGTCCGCGCTCCCGAACTGGAGGATCTGCGGCTCGCCGTGCACGGCGCCCGGGTCGACGCGGACCTCGAACTCGGCAGGCACGCGGAACTGATCGTCGAACTCAGCCCGCTGGTCCGGGCCAAGCCCCTCGCCGAGCGCACGGCGGGCCAGCTGATGCGCGCGCTCTACCACGCCGGGCGCCGCGGCGACGCGCTCGAGCTCTACCGCACGGTGTCCCGCGCGACCCTGCGCACCCTCGGCGTCGAACCCGGCGCGGACCTGCGCTGGCTGCACGAACGGGTCCTGAACGACGACCTGCCGGTCAAGGTCGTCGCGGAATCGAAACCCGAAGCACCGCCTGTCCAGCAGTTGCCGCCCGCGGTGCCGAACCTCGCCGGGCGCGAGGCCGATCTGGCGTGGCTCGACGGTCTCGCCGAGCGGGCCGAGGCGGGCGAGACCGCGGTCGGCGTGGTCACCGGGACCGCCGGGATCGGCAAGAGCAGCCTGGTGGTGTGGTGGGCGCACCGCGCTTCCCGCCGCTTCCCGGATGGCATCCTTTTCGCCTCGCTGCGGGGTTTCGACCCGCATCACCCGCCGCTGGAACCCGCCGACCTGCTCACCCAGTTCCTGCTCGGACTCGGCGTCCCCGCCGAGGGCATCCCGGATCAGGTCCACGAACGCATCGCGCTCTACCGCTCGATGATCGCCGGGCGGCGGATGCTGGTGATCCTCGACAACGCCCGCTCCGCCGAGCAGGTGCGGCCGCTGCTGCCGCCCGGGTCGCGGTCGATGTCCCTGGTGACCAGCCGCTCCAGGCTCGACGGGCTCGCCGTGTCCAACGCCGCCAAACTGCGGGTCCTCGGCACGCTCGCGCCCGGTGACGCCGTCCGGCTGATCGAGGAACTCGCCGGGCCCGCCGGGTTCGACCTCAACCACGCGCTCGCCCGGCTCTGCGGTTATCTCCCGCTCGCGCTGCGGATCGCGGGCGCCCGGCTCGCCGCCAGCGCGCAGTGGTCCGCGCAGGACCTGGTCGAAGAACTCGGCAACGAACGGACCAGGCTGGCCGCGCTCGACGTCGAGGGCCCGGACGACGGGGTCCGCGCGGCGTTCGACGTCTCGTTCCGCGGGCTGCCCGCCGACGTCGCGAATACGTTCCTGCGTCTCGGCGTGGTCCAGTGCGTCTCGGCCGGTTCCCATCTGACGGCCGCGATCGGCGGGATCACCGTTGCCGAGGCGCGGCGGCATCTGCGGGTGCTCGCCGCGCACAACCTGCTCGCCGAAACCGGCCGTGACACCTTCGTCCCGCACGACCTCGTCCGTCTGTTCCTGCGTGAGCTGGCGGAGAACGAACTCGACGAGGCCGACCGGGAAGACGTCCTGTCGCGCTCGGTGCGGTACTACCAGGCCGTCGCCGACCGGGCCCGGCGGAAGATGCTGCGCATCGTCGACCCCCTCGACTTCACCGCTGTGCTCACCGACGCGCAGACACCGCCGATCAACTCCTTCGCCGAAGCGCAGGACTGGTTCGCCGCGGAATGGGAGAACCTGGTCGAGGTCCTCGAAGCCGCCCGCGCCGGCGGACGGCACGACGACGTCTGGCGGCTGGCGAGGGTCGCGCACACCTATCGCGCGGTGTACCCGTTGCTGGACGAATGGACCCGGCTGGTCGAGATCGGACTGGAGGCCGCCGAGCGGTCCGGTGACGTCCTCGGCCGGTGCTGGATGCTGATCTCGCGCTGCGCCATCGCGCTCACTTTCGAGCTGCCACAGGGATGTCTCGCCGACGCCGAACGCGCGCTGGAACTCGCGAGCGCGATCGGCGACAACCGGCTGATGGTCTCGGCGAACATCCACCTCGGCTCCGCGCTGACCCTGCTGAGACGGTACGACGAGGCCATCACGACCTTGAAGCAGGCGGCCGAGGAGACCGAGCGGACCGGCGACCTCCAACTGCGCGGGCAGGCGCTCAACAACTGCGCCGAGGCCGAAAAGCGGGCCGGGCGGTTCATCGAGGCGATCGGGCACCAGATCGCCTCGCTGGAGATCGACCGGACCCTCGGCGACGAAAGTTACGTCGTCGTCTCGCTGAACAACCTGGCCGAACTGAGCATGCGGATCGGTGAACTCGCCGCCGCCGAGCGGTACGTCTGGGAGGCCGTCGACCTGACGATCAGCAGGCGGTTCGTTCTCCAGGAGGGCGTGCTGCGGCTGACACTGGGCAGGGTGCTGCGTGCCGGGTCGGATGTGGACGGTGCCCGCGAGCAATTCGCGCTCGCGCTGAAGATCCTTTCCGACGCCAATCCCAAGCTCGCCGGGCTGGTCCGTGCGGAACTCACGGACCTCGGCGAAAGTCCGTGAGTGATCCTTAGCGGATTCTTAGTGGCCTCGCCTCTCGCGCGCGTAGGGTCCCGTTCAGTGTCGATCGAGCCCTAGGGGAGGGGCATGCGGTAGCGATCGGCGCTCGGGCGGTTCCCTTTCGGGGCCGCCTGAAGAGTCGCCAGGAGCGGCTCGTGGCGGTCCGGCCGGTGGAGGTGGGGGCGATACCGGCCGGCCGCCAGGCGGCTTCTCGCAATTCGGCACCTGATTGCGATGGTTGCGTGCGCGCAAGTACCGCGATCAGGTGCCGAATTGCGGGGGTCAGCCGGTGTTCGCGGTGCACAGGGCGATGGTCTGGCCCTTGTTCTCCGCCACCTTTTTGCCGTTGACCAGGATCGTGCAGGCGATCTGGTTGCTGACCGACGAGTTCCGGGTGTCCGCGGTGACGGTGAGCAGGTAGTCACCCGAGTTGAAGGACGCCGTGCCCCGCCATTCGTCGGTGCTGGCCGGGGTCGTCTCGGTCCGCTGGTCGTTGAGCGAGCCGAACCGGACGGTCGCGCCGCCGGAGGCGCTGACGACGAACTCGACGGTGTTCTTGTCCGAGGCGACCGCCGGGATGTGCAGTCCCGACTCGCCAGTAGCGAAGAAACTGGTGTAGACCAGTAACCCGGTTGCGGCCAGTAGTCCCGCGATGGAAAGTGCGAGCCCCGCGACTCCCATTCCCTTCTTGTCCGCTTCACCCTTCTTGATTTTGGTAAGACCGATCACGGAAAGAGTCATTCCGATTACGGCGAGCGGCCAAGCGGCGATCCCGGCGACGGGGACGAAGGCGACCCCGAGCGCCGCGAGTCCGACCAGGAAGCCGGCGATGACCAGGCCGTTCTTGGGCTTTCGGTGCCGGGTCCCGTGCGTGGCGAAGCCCGGGCCGTACCGGGTGGCTGGTGGGTGCGGGAGTGGTGGATCGGTCGGCATACATGCCCTTTCGGAGGCTTCCGTCCGAAGACGTTAACCCATCGTTCGGGGCAATGGCCGAAATTGTTACCTGCCGGAAAAAGTCATTATTCAACGATAATCAAGCGGTCATCGATATTTTCTGACGAGAATTGTGGCACCGCCGAATATCGGAAACCCGATCACTGATCGAACAGACTGACTTCGGGAGTGATCTCCAGCAGTTCGTGCACCGGGCGGCCGCGGCGGCCGTCGATGGTCGTGGTGCGCACGACGCGCAGCCGCGCGGTCACCGGCCGGTCCAGGTTCTCCTTGATCTCGTCGAGCAGATCCGGCGCGACCGCGCCCTGGATCGTGCCGCCCGATTCGCGTTCGAGATAGAAGATCCGGCGCCGGGTGCGGACGCCGTCCAGCCTGCCGCTGACCGTCTCGTAACCGACGGCCTCCCGTGACTCGCGCAGGCTCCCGGACAGGACCCGCGCCTGCTCGGTGGTCATGCTGCGGGTCAGTTCCTCGCCGGCGGTCGGGGTCAGCGCCATGCCGATCCCGGAGTGCTTGCTGACCGCGTTGACGATGTCGCTGACCGCGTTGCGGACGGTGTCACGCTGCAACAGCACCGCGTCCAGCGCGCCGTCGTCGGAACCGTTGGCAGGCAGGAAATCGCACAGTTCCTTGACCGCGCGCTCGGACAGCGACTCGATCCCGTCGTGGATGAGCGCGTCGTCGAGCGCCGGTTCCGGGAAACCGAAGAAGATCGCGTTGCCGGCCTGGCCGCGCTGGATCAGCGGGGCCTTCTCCCGGTCCGCGGGCTGGACGATCGTCACCTCGCCCGACGGGTTGCGGATGATGTGCCCGATCTTCGCCGTCGCGTCCTGCAGCGCGCGGCTGATGTCGGAGAAGGTGTACGCGTCGAGATGCGACTCACCGATCACGGACACGCGAAGCAGCGGCGAACGGGACGTCCGCTCGAACTTGGCGTACGCGGCCATCGCCGACGCGCGGGCGAGGTCGTCGAGCCAGGTGCCGCCGGGGATCTCGTCGGCGATGCGCCGGAATTCGTTCCTCACCAGATCACTTCCGGAATTCCCCTGCCACCCGATGCCCACACTTCCTCCCAGATCTCCTCGTCGCCGGGGCGGCAGAGGAAGCCGTCGAGCATGCCGCCGACGGGCTGGACCTGTTCGAGGTACATGGCGGGCTGCCCGACGATGACCCCGCGCAGCGTCAGCAGTCCGTACAGCGCCGAGCGGCCCGTGTCGTCGAGCCGTTTGAGCGCGCCCCATTCGTCCGGGATCAGCACCACGTCGAGCCCGAGGGGCGGATGCGGGGTCCTGGCGGTCAGCGCGCCGCCGATCCACGCGCGGCCGGTCGGCATGATCCGCCGGGCCACCCCCAGGTAACTGTTCAGCGCGCTGAACAGGATCTCACGGTCGTTCTGGTGCGGTGCGTCGAAGACGAGCCGCTCGTAGACATCGGCCAGATCGGCGGGATGGCGGCCCGGAGGCAGCAGGTTGTGCGGCGTCCAATAGGGGAGCGCCAATCGGAGCCTCCTTCGTGTGCCGGGGCTCCCGATCGAAGAAACGTACCCGGCGTCACGCTCACAGTGCGTAGCCGAATTTACCAGGCGGGTGTCAGCCGCCCTGCCCCGGCCGGTGCTCGGAGGCGCGCCCGGCGGGCGGCCAGTCCTCGTCACTCGGCCAGACCGGCTCGGGTTCGCGGCCTTGGCCACCGTTCCGGCCGGCGGGTTCCGGCTCGTCGAGGTGGTAGATCCGCGCAGGTCGCACCGGTTCCGGGGTCAGCTGACCCTCGCGGTGGCCTTCCGACTCCTGGTCGTACGGCTCGTCGTCGTCCTGGATCCGCGCGGGCGGGAGGAACTGCGTCCGCTCGGCGGACAGCAACTCGGGTACGGGCTCGGGCTCCGGCTCGGAGTAGGCCGGAGCGGGGTGTTCCGGCTCGGGGGCCGCCGGTCGCTCCCGCCGTTCGCCACGCGTCATCAGCCAGGTCACACCGCAGCCGAGGGCGAAGGAGATGAGCAGCCAGAGCCAGATCTGCCCGAAGAGCCAGAACATTCAGCCATCACCTCTGTTCTGCCGTGATGTCGACGCGGCGGCCCTCGCCGTTCGCGCCGTCGGAGTTCCTGCGCTGGGTGGAGTACGCCTGGTCGCGCTTGACCCCGTTTCGCTCCAGCAGCCGCTCCACCGCCAGCGCCCGGTTCAGCGAAAGCTTCCGGTCCGAACCGGTCGCCACCTGCCCGGTGATCCGGAACCGCAGTTCGCGCGGAGCGTCCGTGAGCAGCTTCGCGATCTCCAGTGCGCCGCGTTCGCCATCCGCGGTGAGTTCGGTGGTGTCCGGTTCGAACGCGATCGGCGTCGCCGTCAGCAGACGGTCGATCTCGGCCTGGAAACCGGCCTTGTCCGTCGGCTTGGCCGAAGTCGGCGCCGGACTGGGCGGCGGGCTCGGTGGCGCGGGGCTCGACGGCTCGCCGCTGGTCGTCACCGGTCCGGCGGGCGGGGCGGTGTCCCCGGAGATCTCGACCGTGCGCACCCCGTCGACCCGCTGGATGGCGTCCATCGCCTGCGCGGCCTTGTCCGGCGGGAAGCCGGTGAGGTTCGCGTCGCGGCCGGAGAAGCTCACCTGACCGCCGGAGACGCCGACGTCGGCCAGCGCTTCCTTCGCGCGCGCCGTCAGCTCGGCCTCGATGTCGTTCGAGGCCGACCATACGGAAATCGCCGTCAAGGCGAGCGTGACCAGCAGCGCTGTAGGCAGCAAGCGGCTCCAGCGTGTACCGGGCATGAGGGAACTGTAAGCCGCGCCTTGCCGGTTGGCGAACCGGCTTTCACCACGTTCGGCGCAGCGTCAGGCGGCCGTTGGGGCTAACCCGCGAGGTGCGGCGCACCCTCTCTGGCCTGCGACGTCGAGTGTGGCCGGGGAAGAGGCCGCAGACCCGCGCGGACTGCACCGGGCGGTCAGTACATAACCCTGTTGGGTGACACCGATCGGCGGTTGTGAAGTACATGAAGGCCCCCTTGCTTGCGCTAGACGCAAGCAAGGGGGCCTTCATGTACTTCAGGCGCCCAGGGCACCGGTGCCGAGCGGCCGGGGTCAGCTCGCGTGGTGGTGGATCTCCCGCAGTGGTTCGGCCGGGATGGAGACGCCCGCCGGCTCGATCTGCTCCAGCGGGAGCAGCGGCGCGAGTTCGGGGCGCTTCGGCGACAGGCCGTCGCCCATGGACTCGCCCCTGAGGTGACGGCGGATCCACGGCAGCAGGTGCGCCTTCGTCCATTCGAGGTCGGAGCGGCGTGACGTGATCCAGGTGCTCGGCTGCTCGGACGCCGGCCATGGCTCACGCCAGTCGTCGGCGACCGGGACGCCGAGTACCTCGGCCGCGCGCAGGGCGATCCGCCGGTGGGCCTCGGGGGTGAAGTGCAGCCGGTCGTCGCTCCAGGCGCGGCGGTCGTGCAGCGGGTCCATCGCCCACATGTCGACCACTTTCGCGCCGTGGCGGGCGGCGATCGCCCACAGATGCGCGTTGTAGATGCCGACCTTGCCGCGCAGGACGTGCATCACGGACAGGTACTTGGTGTCGGGCCCGTTGAAGATGAGCACCGGGATCCCGGCCTCGCGCAGCTTGGCGACCCCCGCCTCCAGCCGCGCGGCGACGGCGTCCACGTCCGCGCCGGGCACGATGATGTCGTTGCCGCCCGCGCACAGGGTGACCAGGTCGGGCTTCACCGCCAGTGCGATCGGCAACTGTTCTTCGAGGATCTCGTCGAGCATCTTCCCGCGGAGGGCGAGGTTCGCGTACTGGAAATCGGGCCTGCCTTCGGCCAGGATCTCCGCGAGCCGATCCGCCCAGCCCCTGAAGGTGCCGTCGGGCAGATCGTCGTTGAGTCCTTCGGTGAAGCTGTCACCGATCGCCACATAGCTGTCGAATCCGTACACGTTGGGTCCCCTTCCGTCCGTGTGCCCCCGGTTGGTACTTGTACACCACAACTAACAGCTGAGAGCGCCCCTGCAATCCCACCTGAGCGAAACCCTTGGTTCAGCCCGTTGACACAGTCTCTTATTTTGTCGGACGTCCATGCATCTCCATTACTGGGATGTACACTCCTGTGCTGCGGAGATTCCCCTCAAGTGGACGTAAAACGGACACGTGGTGTGGCGAACGTCTCCCCGCCCGGGTGTTCAGGCTCATAGATCCGGCAGGCTGTAAGGGTGACCTATCGACCCCCGCGCGAGTCGCTCGCCCAGATCCTCGGCGGGCGGCGTGGCGCCATCGACGCGAGCATCCCGCCCGCGGCCTTCGTCATCGGCTGGCTGATCGCGGGTCAGTCGATCGCCTGGGGAGCCGGCGTGGCCATCGGGGTGGCGGTACTGCTCGGCGCGTACCGGGTCGCGCGCGGTGACAAGGCGCGCGCGGTCGTGGTGAGCCTCGCCGCGGTGATCGCCGCCGCGCTGATCGCCCTGCACACCGGCCGCGCCGAGGACTTCTTCCTCATCCAGCTGCTGTCCAATGTGGCCAGCGCGCTGCTGTGGGCGGCCAGCATCGTGATCCGGTGGCCGCTGCTCGGCGTCGTCGTCGGGCTCGTCATCGGCCAGAAGACCCGCTGGCGCCGCGATCCCGCGCTGCTGCGCGCGTATTCGCGGGCGAGCTGGGTGTGGGTCTTCCTGCAATACACGCTGCGAGTCGTCGTCTACGGCTCGTTGTGGTGGAGCGGGCAGGTGGTCGCGCTCGGCATCGCGCGGACGGTGCTGTCCTGGCCGCTGGTCGCGGTGACGGTCGCGGTGAGCGGCTGGGTGCTGTACCGCACACTGCCGCCGGAACATCCCGGTCTGCGGGTCGTGGCGGAGAACGAGAACCCCTCCGGATCCGAGCCCGACGGGCTACCCAGGACATAAGGCGGCCCCCGGCGAGGGGGGAGGGTCCGGGGGCCGGGTCCTACGGTACCCGGAGTTCGGGCCCGGAGTCGATGGTTTGGTCTTTTAGGGCTCTTTTTTGGTGTTTTTCACGGGTGCGCCGGCCGCGGCGCCCCTTCGCCGTACGCGTCGACGGCGGCGAGCCACGCGGCACCGAGTACGCCGTCGGTGCTGGTCAGGACCTCGAACCCGGTGAGTTCGGCGCGGACTTTCGCCCCGACCGGGCCATCCGGTGACAACACACTGCCTACGAGGACGATCGGCGTGTTCTCGCCGGGTTCCCGCGCGGCCATGACGTTCGTCACCAGCAGGGCGGCCGCGCGGGTGGTGATGTCGTCCGCCGCCGGGTCGCCGTCACGGTCGGCCTCGCTGACGAACGGGGCGAACCTGGCGAGCCGGATCGGCGCCTCGGCGTTGGCGTTCGTGATGAGCGCGCGCCACAGCGCGGACCGGTCGTTCGCCGGGTCCACTGCGGACGGTCCGAGCGCTTCGGCGAGTACGGCGCCCGCGAGCGGGCCGAGTTCGCCACCGAGGCTCAAAGTATCCAAAGTGGAGCGAACGGCTTCGCGGCCGAGCCAATAGGCCGAGCCTTCGTCACCGAGCAACCAGCCGTACCCGCCGACGGTGGAAACCATCCGCCTGCCCCGGACCCGTCCGGCGATCGAGCCGGTGCCGGCCACGAGTACCGAACCGTCCGGCGCGGAAGTGGCCGACGCGTAGGCGACTTCGGAGTCGGGGACCGTCCGCACAGGACTGATTCCCGCGTTCTTCCAAGCGGCGGCGAAGATCTCCGCGATCGCGGGATCGCTCAGTTTGCTGACGCCCGCCATGCCGACGACACACGCCGCCGTCGCCGCCGGGTCCAGCCCGCCCAGCGCGCCGGTGATCGCGCTCGCGATCCGCGCCGCGGCTTCGGCGGGCGGATGGGAGTTGGGATTCGCCCCGCCCGCGCGTCCGGAACCGAGGACGGCGCCGGAGGCGTCGAGCACGATCGCTCGCGTCGACGTGCCTCCGGCGTCCACACCTACGACATGCGTCACCGGGTCTTGGTCACCTTGAGCAGCCCGCGGGGGCTGTCCGGGTCACCGCCGCGCGCCAGCGAAAGGCCGAGCGCGATCCGCTGGATGGGCAGGATCTCCAGGATCGGGGCGACCTCTTCGGCCGAAGGGGCGACACCGATCCGCAGCGCCGCGGGAACGTCGGCTGAAGCGGAACCGACCGCGAGCACGTCCGCGCCGCGTTTGCCGACGGCTTCGAGGACCTCCTGCATCGCGCCGACGCCGTGTCCCTGGCTCGTCACGGCGAGCACCGCGGTCTCGCCGTCGACCGCGGCGACCGGACCGTGCAACAGGTCCGCGCCGCTGTACGCGCGGGCCGCGAGGTAACTGGTTTCGGCCAATTTCAGGGAACCTTCCAGCGCCGAGGCGTAGGAGTAGCCGCGGCCGGTGGTGAGCACCCGGTCGACGAACCGGTAGCGGTCCACCGCGCGCCGCACGCCTTCGTCGGCGTTGTCGAGGGTCTGCTGCGCGAGTTCGCCCAGCTTCGCCGCGTCCTCGCCCGTGCCGCCGCGGACCGCGTCGATCAGCAGGTAAAGGGAGAGCAAGGTGGCCGAGTAGGTCTTCGTGGCGGCCACGGCTTTTTCGAGCCCGGCGCCGATGTCGACGCCGAGTTCGGCGGCGGCGCGCAACGGGGATTCCGGGGTGTTGGTGACCGAGACGGTCAGCGCTCCCTGGCGACGCGCGGTTTCGGTGACCTCGATGAGATCCGGGGAACCACCGCTTTGGCTTACTGTGATGAAGAGAACGTCCCGCAGATCGGGACGGGCGCCGTACAAAGTCGCGGTGGAGGGCGAGACGAGACCGCAGGGGAGACCGAGGAGTACTTCGATCAGGTACTTCGCATACAGGGCGGCGTGGTCGCTGGAGCCGCGGGCGGCGAGCAGTGCGAACCTGGGCGGGCGCTTGGAGATGGCTTCGGCCACCTCGGCGATTTCGGCCTGTCGCTCCACGATTCCTGCCAGAATGGCGGGTTGCTGGGAGATCTCCGCGGCCATGTGCTCGCCGGGGCGCTGTTCGGTCATCTCGTTCCCTTCGACCGGGACGTACTTCGTCCCCCGAGTAGGTCTAGACCAATGCTAGCCCGAATGGACGTTTGTGGTGAAGGGTACGTTTCCTAGCGGGGACGGTGCGCGTTTGAGTGGGAAGGCTTAGGGAGTCGGTCATGCTGGAGACAACCACCGCGGGTGAGGCGGGCGCTACGGCAGGGATGCGCGGACAGCGCGAACCCAAGTACTGGGCGCTGAAACAGCACCTGCTCGATCTGCTCGACGCGTTGCCGCCGGGCTCGCCGATTCCGACGGAACGGGCACTGGCGGGGGAATTCACCGTTTCGCGCACCACGGTCCGGCAGGCGCTCGCCGACCTGACCGCCGAGGGCAGGCTCCACCGCGTGCAGGGCAAGGGCACTTTCGCCGCCGAGCCGAAACTCGCGCAGCGCCTTCAGTTGTCGTCCTACACCGAGGACATGCGCAAGCAGGGTCTCAAGCCGTCGTCGAAGCTCCTGGAGATCGACGAACTGCCGGTGGAGGCCGATCTGGCGAAACTGCTCGGAATCCGGGTCGGCGCGAAGATCCTTCGCCTTCGCCGTCTCCGGCTGGCCGATTCGCAGCCGATGGCGCTGGAGACCACGCATCTCCCCCTCGGCCGGTTCCGCGGTTTGCGCAAACATGTTTCCGCAGGTGGTTCGCTGTACGCCGTGCTGAGGGAGCACTACGGCGTGGAGCTGGAAAGGGCCGAGGAAACGATCGAGACAGCGCTTGCCGGACCGCACGAGGCGGAGATGCTCGGCGCCGATGTCGGAATGCCGATGTTGCTCCTTTCGAGGCATTCTTTCGCCACCGACGGAAAGCCTGTCGAGTTCGCCCGCGCGATCTACCGTGGCGATCGTTACAAGTTCGTCACGACGCTCTTGCCTGAGGCGCGCTGACGGAAACGTTTCGCAGGGCGCTGGACCGAAGTGAACTCGCGGTGATCTTGAAGGGCGCCCTACAAAACGTTTCCGTGGCCTTCGGCCAAAAGAGGGCGCGCCTGTGCGGACTCCCCGTCGCGCTGACGCGCTTTCGGGGAGTCAGGTCCGCCGGTTCCAGTGGCTTCGCTACTTAATTCTCTGACGCGTCAGGTATTTCCGGGATGGCCCGGTGTCCCCGGTCGTGATTCAGTTCGTCTTATGAGTGACGGGGCGGCGGGCATCCGCTGGGGGACGCCGGTGGCGCGCGGAGTGCTCGCGACGACCATCGTGGGTTCGGGCATGGCGATGCTCGACGGGACGATCATCAACGTCGCCTTGCCGCGGATCGGCGAAGAACTCGACGCGTCCGTCGCGGGCCTGCAATGGATCCT
Organism: Amycolatopsis sp. cmx-11-12; assembly: GCF_046269425.1. Taxonomy (NCBI): domain Bacteria; kingdom Bacillati; phylum Actinomycetota; class Actinomycetes; order Pseudonocardiales; family Pseudonocardiaceae; genus Amycolatopsis; species Amycolatopsis sp. cmx-11-12. The sequence goes on from NZ_JADNQM010000027.1 coordinate 19,281, forward strand.
CGACGGCTACCTGCTCGCGCTCGCCGCGCTGATCCTCGTCGCCGGTTCGCTCGGCGACCGCTACGGGCGCCGCCGGATGTTCATCGTCGGCGTCGTCTGGTTCGGGATCGCGTCGGGACTGTGCGCCGCCGCGACGACGACCGAGATGCTCGTCGCGACCCGGATCCTCCAGGGGATCGGGGGAGCTTTGCTCACGCCCGGTTCGCTCGCGATCCTGCAAGCGTCCTTCGCCCACGACGACCGGGCCCGCGCGATCGGCGCGTGGTCCGGGCTCGGTGGGATCGCGGCGGCGATCGGCCCGCTGCTCGGCGGCGTGCTGGTGCAGGTGTGGTCGTGGCGGCTGGCGTTCCTGATCAACCTGCCGCTGGCCGCCGTCTGCGTCCTGCTCGCCAAGCGCTACGTGCCCGAGTCCCGCGACGAGGAGGCGACCGGGCATCCGGACTTCACCGCGGCCGCCGTCGGCGCGATCGGGCTCGCCGGGCTGACCGGTGCGCTGGTCGAGGCTCCGGGACGCGGCATCGGGGACGTCGTCGTCCTGGTCTCCATCGTGCTCGGCGTCGCGGGGCTGGCGGCGTTCCTGGTGATCCAGCATCGCTCCGCCGACCCGTTGGTGCCGCCGAAACTGTTCCGCGACCGGACGTTCAGCCTCGCCAACGCGCTCACCTTCGTCGTCTACGCGGCGCTCGGCGGCGTGATGATGCTGATGGTCATGCAGTTGCAGGTGTCGCTCGGCTATTCGCCGACCGCGGCCGGGCTCGCCGGGCTGCCGATCACCGTGATCATGCTGCTGTTCTCCGGCCGGTCGGGCGCGCTGGCGCAGCGGATCGGGCCGCGGGCGCAACTGGTCGCCGGCCCGATCCTGGTCGGTGTCGGGATGCTCCTGCTGATGCGTGTCGGGCCGGGATCGACGTACCTCGGCTCGGTGCTGCCCGCCGTCGTCGTGTTCGGTGCCGGGCTGGCGACGGTCGTCGCGCCGGTGACCGCGACCGTGCTCGCCGCCGCGCCGGACCGCTACGCCGGGGTGGCGTCCGGCGTCAACAACGCCATCGCGCGGTCCGGCGGGCTGCTCGCGATCGCCGTACTGCCCGCCGTCGCCGGACTGTCCGGCGCCGCCTACACGGATCCGGTGGCGCTGACCTCGGGCTGGCGGACGGCGTTGCTGGTGTGCGCGGCGCTGGCGATCGGGGGCGGGCTGATCGCGCTCGGCATCCACAACGGTGTCCTCGACACGCCTTCGGATGAACCGGTCGACGAAGAATCACCGCACCCCGGCGAGTGTCTCCACTGCGGGGTCGACTCGCCGCCGACACACGTCCGCCCCGGCGGTCACCCGACCTAGACGGTTGATTCCGTGAAAATCACGTGAAGCTCAGTGAGGCGCTGTGACTGCCCATAGAGGACGCTTTGCGAGTCAAATCGTCCGATTAGATGCCGCATGTCCGTATCGCCAAGGTCGTGAAGGCCTCCTTGCTTACCCTCAAGGTAGGCAAGGAGGCCTTCACGACTTTGGTTCGCGTCCTTGAGGAGGCCTCGCAGACCCGGTAATACGGGCAGTCGATGATCAATCGACCAATTCGACACAGCTAGTGTCCTTTATGGACAGCCAAGGGAAGGATTCCCGCGGGGTTGCACTTCACGCGATCTTCACGGAGTCACTCATCTAGGCCAGCAGTCCGGCCAGCGTGGCCGGGTCCATGTTGCCGCCGGAGACGACGGAAACGGTCTTGCCCTCGGGCAGTTCGCCGCGGTGGAACAGGTACGCGGCGGTCGCGGTGGCGCCGCTCGGTTCGGCGATCAGGCGGGCGCGGTGCGCCAGCGTCCGGACGGTCTCCCGGATCTCCTCCTCGGAAACCGTGATGACGTCGTCCAGTACCGACTGGAGGTGGGCGAAGGTCAGGTCCGACGGCTGGGCGCGCAGGCCGTCGGCGATGGTCCGCGCCCGCAGGTCCATCGGCCATTCGATCCGCCTGCCCGCGCGCAGCCCTTCGGCGGTGTCCGCCGCGAGTTCGGGCTCGACGCCGATGACCTTCGCGTCGGGGAGCAGTGCCTTGATCGCCGTGCCGACGCCCGAGGCGAGCCCGCCGCCGCTGAGCGGGACGAGTACGACGCCGGCGTCCGGCAGGTCTTCGGCGATCTCCAGGCCGACGGTGCCCTGTCCGGCGATGACGTCGCGGTGGTCGAACGGCGGGATCATGGAGAGGTCCCGTTCGTCGGCGACGGCGAACGCGGAGGACTGCTGGCGGTCGATCGGGACCTCGATGACTTCGGCGCCGAGCGCTTTGGTCGCTTCGACCTTGGCGCGCGGTGCGACGTCCGGAACGATGATCACCGCGGGAATTCCGAACCGTTTCGCCGCGTAGGCGACCGCTTGCGCGTGGTTGCCACTGGAAAACGCGACAACGCCGCGAGCGCGCTGATCTTCGTCCAGTGCGGCGATCGCATTGTACGCGCCGCGAACCTTGAAAGCGCCGATCGGTTGCAAGCTCTCCGGCTTGAGCCACAACGGGGCCCACGACTGTTCCAGCAACGGCGTGCGTACGGCGGCGCCTTTGATCCGGCTCGCCGCGTCGCGGATTTCCTCGATTGAGACCAGTTCCATACGCCCGATTATGTCAAGGAATCGTGAAACCTGGACAGTCCTTTTTGGACAGACGGCGTGGCGCTCCTCACGTGTGGACAACGAAGGGAGCATCCCGTGCGCCTTATTCGTTAGGACCGAGTGAGGATCGACTAGCTTGCAGAACGGGATCATGACCAAGGAGACTTCCGAGAAGGACACCGAAAAGACGGAAAAGCAGGGGAGGATCGTCCAGGTGACGGCGGCCGCGATGGCCGCGATCACCGCGGCGCTGCTGGGTTCCACGCTCGGCGTCGCGGGAACGGTGGCCGGCGCGGGGCTGGCGAGTGTCATCACGACGCTCGGCGGCGAGCTGTACCTGCGTTCGCTGCAACGCACGAAGGACGCGGCACTGAAGGCGCGCGTCGTGCTGACGGTGCCGGGACGGCGCCGGGTGCTCGACCCGTCGGAGCAAGAGACTGTCCGGCTCACCCCGGCGGAGGATGAAGAGTCCTCCGAGCGGAAGTTCAAGCCGCGCTGGGCGGTGATCGCCGGGGTCAGCGTGGTGGCGTTCGTGGTGGCGCTCGTCGCGATCACCGGCTTCGAGGGCGCGACCGGCAAGACCTTCGGCGGCGGGAACGGGACGACCATAGGGAAGATCATCGGCGGCGGGCAGGCCCAGGAGCGGCAGGACAAGCAAGACGCTCCGCCGGCGACGTCCCCTTCGGAGACCGAGGACAACCAGCCCGAGAAGACGCCTTCGAGCACGCCGACCCCGTCGACGACGCCGACGGCTCCCACGACCACCCAGGCCCCTCCGACGACGCCCTCGACGACTCCGTCGACCTCTCAGGCGCCCCCGACGACCCCTTCGGCCCCCGCCTCCGGCACCCCCGCGCCCTGACCCCTCCGGTCAGGCGAGGGAGGCGCGGAGGGTGCGGGCGGCCGCTTCGGGGTCTTCGGCCTCGGTGATCGCCCGGACGACGACGATCCGCGACGCCCCCGCGTCCAGCACCTCGGGCAGCCGTCCGGCGTCGATCCCGCCGATCGCGAACCACGGCCGCGACGTCCCGAAAGCCGCGGTGGAACGCACCAGGTCGAGCCCTGGGGCGGACCGGCCCGGCTTCGTCGGCGTCGGCCAGCATGGGCCGGTGCAGAAGTAGTCCACGCCGGGCTCCTCGGCGGCGGCCTTGGCCTGTTCGGCCGAATGGGTCGACCGGCCGATCACCACGTCGTCGCCGAGAACGCGACGCGCCAGCGGCACCGGGATGTCGTCCTGGCCCAGGTGCAGCACGTGCGCGCCGACGGCGAGCGCGACGTCCGCGCGGTCGTTCACCGCCAGCAGTTTGCCGTGCTTTTCGCACGCTTCCGCGAGCACTTCCAGCGCCGTTATCTCGTGTTTCGCCTCGATCGGGGCACCGCCGGTCTTGTCCCTCAGCTGGATGATGTCGACGCCGCCCGCCAGCGCCGCGTCGGCGAATTCGGCGAGGTCGCCGCGGCCGGACCGGGCGTCGGTGCAGAGGTACAGGCGGGCATCCGCGAGCCGGGCGCGGATCTGTTGACCAGACAGGGTGGGCATGGCGGCGACGGTACCCGCGCGCTACGGTGGGGTGGTCCGCACGGGAGCCCGAGGACGGGCTGAGAGGGAGCCGACACCGCTCCGACCGTGGAACCTGATCCGGGTCATGCCGGCGCAGGGAGCGTGCGTTCATGAAGGAACTTTCGGTAGTCGGCGGCGGGGTCATCGGTCTGTCGGTCGCTTGGCGTGCGGCCGTGCGCGGCCATCGCGTCACCGTGTTCGACCCCGATCCGGGGCGTGGCGCGTCGTGGCTCGCGGGCGGCATGCTCGCGCCGGTCACCGAGGCCTGGCCCGGCGAGGAGGATGTCCTCACCCTCGGCGAGGCGTCGCTGCGGCGCTGGCCGGATTTCGCCCGTGACCTGGCCGAAGAGGGCGTCGACCCGGGTCTTTCACCGCACGGCACGCTCGTCGTCGCGCTGGACAGCGCCGACGCGGGCAACCTCGAAATGCTCGCCGCGTACCTCGCCGAACTCGGCCGCGAGGTCGAGCAGCTGACCGGCCGCGAGGCCCGTCGCGCCGAGCCCGGTCTCGCCGGATCCGTCCGAAGTGGACTGCTCGTACCCGGGGATCTGGCCGTGGACAACAGAAGGCTGCTCCACGCGCTCAAACACGCCTGCGGCAGGCACGGAGTCGAGTTCCGCCACGAGACCGTCACCGGCCTCGAAGGACTCGGTCACGTCGTCCTCGCCGCGGGCGCTTGGACCGGACGCCTGCACCCCGCGCTCGCCGACGCCGTCCGCCCGCTGAAGGGCGAAATCCTCCGGTTGAGGCCGCGCCGGGGTTGCCTGCCGCCGCCGCGCCGGACCGTCCGCGCGATGGTCGAGGGCCGCCCGATCTACCTTGTCCCGCGCGAAGACGGCGAGGTCGTACTCGGCGCGACCCAGTACGAGGCCGGTTTCGAGGAGACCGTCACCGCGCGCGGGGTCCGCGAGCTGCTCGAAGGCGCGGAGCGCGTCCTCCCGGGCATCGCCGAATACGAACTCGTCGAGACCGCAGCCGGGCTTCGCGCGGCGAGTGTCGACACGATGCCCTTCATCGGCGAGCTCGGCGAAGGAGTCTTCGCCGCGACGGGCCACCATCGCAACGGCCTCCTGATGGCCCCGCTCACCGCGGACGCCGCGGTCGCGTGGCTGGACGGCGGGCCGTTGCCGGACGAGGTCGCGGCGGCCACGCCGTCGCGGCGAAGCGAGGAGCGGGTGTGATGGAGATCCAGGTCAACGGCCAGTGGCGCGAGTTCCCCGACGGGACCACCGTCGAGGGCGTGCTCGAGGCGCTGGGCACGGCGACGAAAGGGGTCGCGGTCGCGGTGGACGGCGTGGTCGTCCGGCGCGGCGAATGGCCGGAAGCGGTGGTGCGCAAGGGCGCCAGCGTCGACATCCTCACCGCTGTGCAAGGAGGCTGAAATGGACGGCGACCACCTCGTCATCGGCGAGCACAAACTCACGTCTCGACTGATCATCGGCACCGGCGGCGCGGCGAACCTCGCCGTGGTGGAACGCGCGCTGGTGGCGTCCGGCACGGAACTGACCACCGTCGCGATGCGCAAGGCCGACGCCGAAGGCGGCTCCGGCGTCCTCGAGCTGCTTCGGCGGCTCGGCATCCGCCTGCTGCCCAACACCGCCGGCTGCCGGACGGCCGCGGAAGCCGTCCTCACCGCCCGGCTCGCCCGCGAAGCACTCGAAACCGACCTCATCAAGCTGGAGGTCCACGCCGACGACCGCACGCTGCTGCCGGACCCCTTCGAGACCCTCGAAGCGGCCGAACAGCTCACCGCGGACGGCTTCACCGTCCTGGCGTACACCAACGACGACCCGGTGCTGGCGCTGCGGCTGGAGGAGGCGGGCTGCGCGGCCGTGATGCCGCTCGGCGCGCCCATCGGCACCGGCCTCGGCATCCGGAACCCGCACAACATCGAGCTGATCGTGTCGCGCGCGGGTGTCCCGGTGATCCTCGACGCCGGTATCGGCACCGCCTCGGACGCGACGCTGGCGATGGAGCTCGGCTGCGACGCCGTGCTGCTCTCCACCGCCGTGACCAGGGCCGCGGATCCGGAACGGATGGCGTCGGCGATGCGCGCGGCCGTCACCGCCGGACGGCTGGCCGCGGGGGCGGGACGGATCCCGCAGCGGTTCTGGGCGCACGCCTCCAGTCCGCCCCGATAACCCTTTTGTACGGTTCACGGACTTGACAGCGAGTACGCACCGGAAGCCCGTATGGTTGACGGCACTCTCCGGCGGCGCACCGCCGCCGTGTACCCAGAGGAGCCAGTGGTGACCACGTCAGCGGTCCAGGATGTTTCGGGCAGATTGTTCCTGGCGGTGGGCCGGTTGTCCCGGTCACTGCGCCAGGCGGGGGTGCCCGGACCAGGCCACGGTGCGATTTCCGCGCTCGCGACGCTCGTGAACTACGGTCAGCTTCGTCTGGGTGATCTCGCGGCGAAGGAAGGCGTCGCCGCGGCGACCATGTCGAGGATCGTCGCTTCGCTGGTCGAAGCCGGCTACGTCAGCCGTGAGTCGGACCCGATCGACAGGCGGGCCTGGCTCGCGGAGGCGACCGAAGAGGGCGAAAGGCTGGTTTCCGGCGTCCGTTCGACGCGCGTGCACGAGCTGGGCATGCGCCTCGAACGGCTGACTCCTGAGCATCAGGCGGCGCTCGCGGCGGCTCTTCCGGCGCTTGAAGCGCTTATCGCGGACGAGAAGTTCTAGTGTGGTGATTCGTTAGTTCGCGGCTTAAGTTCGTGCCTCAGATTCCGGTGTTGTGTCCCGCTGTTCGGCGTACCGTGCGCCCAGCCGCCCAGCACGTGTCGCGAAAGCCACTTTCGCGACACCTGACGTCCCGAAAGTGGCTTTCGCGACACATCAGGTCCGGCGTCGTTGGCGAAAACGGGTCCTGACGGGACTGCGAGCGGCGGCGGCAGGTCGGGCGAGTGGGCCATGAGTGGTAAATAATCCCACCAACCTCACGAGCAGGTGGGGTTCATCCAGCGATCGGTGACCGGATTCCTGCACCAATTTACGGCGCGAATTTCTGACGCACGACACTAGCAGTCAGGCGCAGTAACCGGCCGTGTGCTCACTGCTCCGGCGCAAGCCGCCAAAACGCCGAAACCGGACCGACCTTCGCGCCCATGGGGTAGGCGTTTTCGACCGCGTGTGAGACGAACCACTTGCCGTAGCGCGCGGCCTCCACGACGGACATGCCCTTCGCGAGGCCGGCCGTCAACGCCGACGCCATCGTGTCCCCGGCGCCGTGCGTGTGCTGGGTCGCGAACCGCTCGCCGGGCAGTTCGACGAACGTGGAGCCATCGAAGAGCACGTCGACGCACTCGGGATCCGAAACGAGGTGACCGCTCTTCACGAGCACGTACTTCGGGCCCAGCCGGTGCAGGACGACCGCAGCCTGATGCATTTGTTCGCGGGTGGTCACGGTCATCCCGGTCAGCAGCCGGACCTCGTCGAGGTTCGGCGTGAGGACGGTCGCGCGGGGCAGGAGCTCGTCCCGCAGCGCCACCAGGCCGTCCTCGTCGAACAGGGGATGTCCGTGCATCGACGCGGCGACCGGGTCGACCACGAACGGCACTTTCCGGTCGCGCCCGATTTCCGCCTTGTCGCAGGCCGCGGCGACGGCGTGGATGATCTCGGCCGAGGCGAGCATGCCGGTCTTGGCCGCGTTGACGCCCATGTCGGCGGCGACGGCCTCGATCTGCCCGGCGACGATGTGCGCCGGGATGTCGGTGCGGTCGTGCACACCGAGGGTGTTCTGGACGGTCACCGCGGTCACCGCGACCAGGCCATGCACTCCGCAGGTGAGGAACGTGCGCAGGTCAGCCTGCAGACCGGCGGCGCCGCCGGAGTCGGAGCCTGCGATGGTCAGCGCCGACGGCGGGCTCGGATTCTCGCTCATGGGTCCATTTTCCACGCGCGATCTCAGAGGGTCAGGACGAGCTTCCCGGTTGTCCTGCCACCTTCGCCGACTTCGTGCGCCTTCGCGACGTCTTCGAGCGGGAAGGTCTGGTCGACGTGGATGCGCAATTCGCCCTTCTCGATCAGTTCGGTCAGCGCCAGCAGGCCGAGCTGGTCGGGTTCGGCGAGCATCCCCGACGTCCGTACGCCCAGCTTTTCGGCCTTCGCGGTGACGGCTTCGCTCACGCCGCCGGGAACCGCGATGAGCAGGCCGCCCGGCTTCACCGCGTCCAGCCAGCGCAGGTCGCTCTGCTCGCCGACCAGCCCGAAGACGACGTCCACCTCGGACGCGGTCGCGTTGTCGTCGCGGTAGTCGATCGGTTCGTCGACACCGAGTTCGCGGAGGAAGCCGTGCTTCCCGGCGCTCGCCGTACCGAGGACGTACGCGCCGCGCGCCTTCGCCACCTGGACGGCGAGATGCCCCACCCCGCCCGCGGCCGCGTCGATCAGCACGCGCTGTCCTGGCTGGATGTCGGCGATGTCCACGAGACCCTGCCACGCGGTGAGCCCGGCGAGCGGCAGTCCGGCTGCCTCCTCGTGGGTGAGGTTCGCGGGTTTGCGCACGAACTGGCGGGCGGGGGCCGTCACGTATTCGCCGTAGCCACCGGCCTGCCGGGGGAACCACGGGAAGCCGAGGACCTCGTCGCCGACCGCGAACCGCGTCGTCCCGACGCCGAGTTCCTCCACCACCCCGGAGACGTCCCAGCCGAGGACGAACGGCGGCTCGCCCATGAAGACGCCGTACGCGCGGGTCTTCCAGTCGACCGGATTGATGCCCGCGGCGCGCACCCGCACGAGCACCTCGGTCGGGCCGGGCGCCGGACGGTCGGTCTCGGTCACCTCCAGTACTTCAGGGCCACCAAGCCGCTGCTGGGTCACGATGCGCATCGAAAGCTCCTTACTCGTTCTTGTGACTCCATCCTCGGCGCCTTGGTCACTTCTCGCTAGAAGGCACTTACGGGTAAACTAGGTACCTGATGGATACCACCTGTGAAGTGCCGGAATCGCCGTGGGACATCTACCTGCGGAACTGTCCGTGCCGAGACGTCCTCGATCTGCTCGCCAACAAGTGGACCGCGCTGGTGCTCGGCGCGCTCTCGCGGCGGCCGCACCGGTTCGGTGAACTGCGCCGCGCGGTCGGCGGGATCAGTCAGAAGATGCTGACCCAGAACCTGCGCGCCCTCGAACGCGACGGCTTGGTCACTCGGACGGTGTACCCGACCACGCCGCCGACCGTCGAGTACGCGCTGACCGAACGTGGTTCGAGCGCGGGCACGTTGCTCATGGCGGTCAGCGAATGGTCGGTCGGCAACTTCGACGGGATCCTGGAATCCCGCAAGGCCTACGACTCGCGCGTGCTGGAGCCCGTCGGCTGAAGTCCGTCCGGCGGGCACCCGGACTTCATCGGGAAGTCGATTCGGCGCACTAACTTGGCGAACAATTGGTTCGAACAAGTTACCCGGAGGCTTTTGTGCGTAGAACGCTTTCCCTCCTGTCGGCCGTGGTGGCCGTCGCCGGTCTAACCGCCGGCGTCGCGGCGGCCGAGGCCAAGGCGCCGAAGGTGCTGGTCATCGGCCTCGACGGCGCCCGGTTCGACAAGCTGATGGCCGCCGACACCCCCAACGTCCACGCTTTGGTCCAGCGTGGGTACGCCTCGCGGAGTTCCTTGTACGGGAGCGGGATGGCGCCGACGGTCAGCGGTCCTGGCTGGTCCACGATCCTCACCGGCGTCTGGCCGGACAAGCACAAGGTGAAGGACAATTCCTTCACCGGCAACGACCTCGCCTCGCACCCGAGCTGGCTCGCCCGCGCTGAAACCGCGAACCCGGCTCTCGACACCTACGCGGCTGTCGACTGGACGCCGATCAGCGACAAGATCCTGCGCACCGGGCAGGACCGCAAGTTCGTCCAGAACGGCGACAGCGCCGGCTACGAGAAGACGGACGAGCAGGTCGCCGTCGACGCGGAGAAGCACCTCAAGCAGGACAAGGCCGACGCGTCGTTCGTCTACTTCGGACAGACCGACATCGCGGGCCACGACCACGGTGCGGATTCCCCGCAGTACGAAGCCTCCCTGCGCACCGACGACGCGCTGATCGGCCGCTTGCTGGCCGCCGTCGACGCACGGTCGAACCGTGCAAACGAGGACTGGCTGATCATGATCTCCGCCGACCACGGCCACACGCCTTCGGGCGGCCACGGCGGCGACACGCCTGAGGAACGGATGACGTTCGTGATCGCCGCGGGCGGCGCGGTCCCGGCCGGAACACCCGCTGTGGCACCGAAGATCGTCGACATCGCGCCCACGGTGTTGCGGCACCTCGGCGTCGCGGCTCCGGCGGTCTACGACGGCTACCCTCTCGGCGCCGCGCCTTCGGACGTCTTCGACACGGCTGTTTTGAAGCCTCGCCAGGACGAAACCGGTGTCCCGGCGGGAGTTCTCGGCTGGACGCACGACGCGCCGGGCGGCTGGACCGTGCGGAACGCGTCCGGAATGCCCGCCGGGGTCGCGGAATGGCAGGGCTGGTCCTTCACCAACGACGACTTCTGGACCCGGACGGCGCCCGGCCAGCAGCGCGAGGCGAACGCCCGGGCGCGCGGTGTCTTCGCGGTCGCCGACCCGGACGAGTGGGACGACAAGGGTTCGCCTTCTTCGCGTGGAACCTTCGACTCTTCGCTGGTCTCGCCGGGGCTCGATGTCAGCGGTAAGTCCACTGTGGACGTCTCGTTCGTCTCGCACTACCGGCAGGACGGGACGCAGCGGGGCGCGCTGACGGCGTCGTTCGACGGCGGCCCCGAGCAGAGCGTGCTGGCCTACGGCCCGGAATCGGGTACGGCGAACAAGGGCGGCGATGTGCTTTCGGTGCCGACGTCGGCTTCGGTCAAGGTGCCCGCCGGTGCTCGTTCGGTGAAGCTGACCTGGCGGCTCTACGCGGCGGGCAACAACTGGTACTGGGCCGTGGACGCTCCCAGGGTCACGACTCGGTAACGCGTGCAATGAAGGGGCCTTTCATAGCAAAATTTGCTATGAAAGGCCCCTTCATTGCACGCTTCAGGCCTCGCTCAGCCGCCAGAAGGGTGAAACCGGGCCGACGCCCGCCCCCAGCGGATACGACTCCGCCACACAACGCTCGATAAAGCGTTTCCCTTCACTGACCGCGGTAGGCACGTCGGAACCCTTCGCCAGCGAAGACGTGATCGCGGAAGCCATCGTGTCCCCGCCGCCGTGCGTGTTCCGCGTGTCGAACCGCGGCCCGCTCAGCTCGATCCACGTTTCGCCGTCGGACAGCAGGTCCACGCAGTCCTGGGCCGCGTCGAGGTGCCCGCCCTTCACCAGCACCCACTCGGAACCGAACTCCAGCAACGCTTCCGCCGCTTCCCTCTGGGTCGCCGGACCGGTCACGGCGACGCCGGTCAGCAGCCGCACCTCGTCGAGGTTCGGGGTGATCAGCGTGGCGCGCGGGAAGAGTTCGGTGCGGATCGCCTCCAGCGCCTCCTCGCGCAGCAGTGCGTGCCCGGTCATCGAAGCGGCGACGGGGTCCACGACGAACGGCGTCGAAGTATTCCGTCCGATGTGGACCTCGTCGAGCGTCTTGGCGACGGCGTTGATGATCTCGGCCGTCGCGAGCATTCCCGTTTTCGCGGCGTCGACGCCCATGTCGGTCGCGACGGCCTTGATCTGGCCGGTGACGACGTCGACGGGGATCTCACTGAAGCCCTGCACGCCCAGCGAGTTCTGCACGGTGACCGCGGTGAGCGCGACCATCCCGTGCACACCGTTGGCGAAAAAGGTCCGCAGGTCAGCCTGGATGCCCGCACCACCACCGGAATCGGAGCCGGCGATGGTGAGGGCGGTCCTGGGGGTTTCCGTCACTGATTGACCACCGGCAGGTAGACCTTGTTGCCCTGCTCGGCGAATTCGGTCGACTTCTCGGACATGCCCGCTTCGATCGCTTCCACAGTGGACAGTCCGTGTTCCTCGGCGTACTTGCGGACGTCCTGCGTGATGCGCATCGAGCAGAACTTCGGCCCGCACATCGAGCAGAAGTGCGCCGTCTTCGCCGGTTCCGCGGGCAGCGTCTCGTCGTGGAACGAACGCGCGGTGTCCGGGTCCAGCGACAGGTTGAATTGGTCGTTCCAGCGGAATTCGAAGCGGGCCTTGGAAAGCTCGTCGTCCCACTCCTGCGCGTACTGGTGCCCCTTGGCGAGGTCGGCGGCGTGCGCGGCGATCTTGTAGGTGATGACGCCGGTCTTGACGTCGTCGCGGTTCGGCAGGCCGAGGTGCTCCTTCGGCGTGACGTAGCAGAGCATCGCCGTGCCGTACCAGCCGATCTGCGCCGCGCCGATGGCCGAGGTGATGTGGTCGTAACCCGGCGCGATGTCGGTCGTGAGCGGGCCGAGGGTGTAGAACGGCGCCTCGCCGGTCAGCTCCTCCTCGAGTTCGACGTTCTCCTTGATCTTGTGCATCGGCACGTGGCCGGGGCCCTCGATCATCACCTGGACGTCGTGTTCGCGGGCGATGTGCGTGAGCTCGCCCAGCGTCTCCAGTTCGGCGAACTGCGCGCGGTCGTTCGCGTCGGCGATCGAGCCGGGACGCAGTCCGTCACCGAGGGAGAAGGTGACGTCGTACTCGCGCAGGATCTCGCAGAGTTCGGCGAAATTGGTGTACAGGAAAGATTCCTTGTGGTGCGCGAGGCACCAGGCGGCCATGATCGAGCCGCCGCGCGAGACGATGCCGGTGACCCGGCGTGCGGTCAGCGGGATGTAGCGCAGCAGCACGCCGGCGTGCACGGTGACGTAGTCGACACCCTGTTCGCACTGCTCGATGATGGTGTCGCGGTAGATCTCCCACGACAGTTTTTCCGGTTCACCGTCGACCTTTTCCAGCGCCTGGTAGATCGGCACGGTGCCGACCGGGACCGGCGAGTTGCGGACGATCCACTCACGGGTTTCGTGGATCCGCTTGCCGGTGGAGAGATCCATGATGGTGTCGGAACCCCAGCGGGTGGCCCACACCATCTTGTCGACTTCCTCCTCCACGGAGGACCAGACGGCCGAGTTGCCCATGTTGGCGTTGATCTTCACCAGGAAGTTCTTGCCGATGATCATCGGCTCGCTCTCCGGGTGCTTGCGGTTGGCGGGGATCACCGCGCGGCCGCGCGCGACCTCGTCCCGCACGAATTCCGGGGTGCACCGCTCGCGTACCGCGATGTACTCCATTTCGCGGGTGATGACGCCCTGTTTTGCCCAGCCGAGCTGGGTGTTGTGCTCGCGGCCGTCCGCCCAGCCCGCGCGCAGCCGATGAAGTCCACTGTGGACATCGATCTGCACGTCGTCGTCGGTGTACGGACCAGAGGTGTCGTAAACATCGAAATGCTCGCCATTGGAAAGGTCGATCCGCCGGGCGGGCACCCGGAGACCGGATTCCGTCTGGTTGTAGACCTTGCGGGAACCGGTGATGGGCCCGGTGGTCACGGTCGGCGTGACGTTCTGGGTACCCTTTTCAAAGGCACTGTCAAGCGTCGTCAACGACGTTCACTCCCTACGCCGGCATTACCCGGTCAGGTTCATGCGGTCGGCGGCACCGGGTCTTCTAGAAAGACACCAGCCGCCCTCTCAGCCCGCCATGGCGCGAGCTCCCGCGGTTGTTTGGTTGTGCCCCGACCATGCCACGCGGAGGCTCCCGCAATCAACCCTCCGGGGGATCGGTCACTCCGAAGCCGCAAGTAGAGGACTAGTTGCGGTCGATGCGCGGGCAACTGCCGCAACTAGTCCTCTACTTGCGTGATCGACAAGTCGACAGCGTTAGCGGTTCACCGGTTTGGAGCATGTGCTCGCACGGGATTCACGACAGAATTCTGGGGTTCTGCACCGTTACAGAAGTCTGGGGTGGTTATGCGGAAATTCATGCTCCCGGCACTGGCAGGCGTGCTGATCGCCGGCCTGGTCCCGGCGGTGGCGACGGCACAGGGAGGTGAGGCGCCCGGAGCCCCCGGCGCCCATCCGAGCTGGCTCCCGGCGGACAAGACCGGCTTCGGCACCGCCCGCGACCGGGCGAGCAACGTCTGGTTCACCTTGCAGGGTGGTCGCCTCTCCGAGGTCTACTACCCGGACCTGTCGACGCCGAGCGTCCGCTCCCTCGACCTGGTCGTCACCGACGGGAAGAGTTTCGCCGCCGTCGATTCCTCGGCCAAGTCGCAGCAGGTGCGCCGCATCGGCGGCCTCACCTACGAGCAGACCATCACCGACGATCAGCGCCGCTGGAAACTCCGCAAGACCTACGTCACCGACCCGGCGCGCGCGAGTGTGCTGATCGACGTCGACTTCGTCTCGCTGACCGGCCGCCCGTATCAGGTGTACGCGGTCGCGGACCCCGATCTCACCAACGAGGGATCCGACGACTCCGCACGCTCCGATGGGGTGAACACGGTGGCGTCCGACGCGAAGACCGCGGCCGCGCTGACCGCCGAACCGGCGTTCTCGCGCACTTCCGTGGGTTACGCGGGTTCCTCCGACGGCATCACCCAGCTGACGAAGTCGTTCACACTCAAGGATTACGCGAGCGCGGCCAAGGGCAACGTGCTGCTGACCGGGCAGACGTCCGCCGATGGTGTCCGCTCGCGGGACTTCACGCTTTCGCTCGGCATGGGCGCGAAGGACTCCGAGGCGCTCGCCAACGCGAAGGCCTCACAACGACGAGGATTCGCCGACGCCGCCCGTGCGTACGACCGCGGCTGGAAGCAGTACCTCCGTCAGGTGAAGGACGTGCCGTCGTCCCTCAAGACCAAGCAGGAACGGGACCTCTACCAGGCGTCCGTGCTCATGCTCGCGGCGAGTGAGGACAAGATCCACCAGGGGGCGCTCATCGCGTCGCCGAGCATGCCTTGGCGCTTCGGCAACAACGATCCGGAATGGTCGCCGTCAGGCACCTACCACCTGGTCTGGCCGCGCGACCTCTACCAGATCGCGACCGGCCTGCTCGCCGCCGGTGACCGCGACGCCGCCAACCGGTCGGTCGACTACATGTTCGGCACGCAGCAGCTGCCGGACGGGCATCTGCCGCAGAACAGTCACGTCGACGGCACGCCGTACTGGAAGTCCATCCAGCTCGACGAGACCGCGCTGCCGATCGTGCTCGCGCAGCAACTCGGCCGCACCGACGCCAAAACCTGGCAGGGCGTGCGCAAGGCGGCGGAATTCCTGTTGTCCTACAAGGCGGACAACGGTCACGCGTCGCCGTACAGTCAGCAGGAGCGCTGGGAAGAACAGGACGGCTACTCGCCTTCGACGATCGCCGCGGTGATCGCCGGACTGGTCTGCGCGGCGGATCTCGCCAAGGCGAACGGCGCCGCCGCCGACGCGAAGCGCTATCTCGGCACCGCCGACGCGTTCAAGGCGAAACTCGCCCGGTGGACGGTGACCACGAACGGTCCGCTGTCGAAGGATCCGTACTTCGTCCGGCTGACCAAGGACGGCGACGCGAACAGCGGCACGAAGTACAACCTGGGCAATTCGAGCGTGACCATGGACCAGCGTGCCGTGACCGACGCCGGATTCCTCGAACTGGTGAGGCTGGGCATCTACCGGGCCGACGATCCGGTGATCCGGAATAGCGTCAAGGTCACCGACGCCGACATCGCGTTCACCACTCCGACGGGTCAGTTCTGGCACCGCTACACGAAGGACGGCTACGGCGAGAAGGCCGACGGCTCACCGTGGGACTACACGTTCCCGGCCGAGAGCCGGACCACTTTCGGGCGACTCTGGCCGCTGCTCGCGGGGGAACGCGGCGAGTACGACCTCGCCGCGGGGGACCGGGGTACGGCCGCGAAGCGACTTCGCGATCTGGGTCGCGTCAGCAGCTCCGGCGACACCATGCCGGAGCAGGTCTGGGACGAGAACGCGCCTTCGGGTCAAACGGGCTTCCCGGCGGGTACGCCAACGGCCTCCGCGACGCCGCTGGCCTGGACGCACGCCCAGTACCTCCGGCTCGCCTGGTCGGTGGAGGCCGGGAAGGTGATCGAGCAGCCGCGGGTGGTGCGGTGCCACTTCCTGGAGTGCTGAGTCCCGCGCTCGGTACCGGCGCCGCTTGAAGTACATGAAGGCCCCCTTCCTTGCGCTAGGCGCAAGGAAGGGGGCCTTCATGTACTTGGGAAGGTGTGAAGGTCGCGTTTCCTTGGCTGAGCTGAGGGAAGGGGGCCTTCAGGGGCCGTCGTTGTGGCTAGCGGGGTAGCTGTGACCAGAGGTGCTGTCCCGGGACGAGTGAGGGGAACTTTGAGGGACCCTGGGTCCCTCAAGGAGGCCTTCACGGTCCTGCGGGCACTGAGATGAACGGGACTTTCATGGCAAAATTTGCCATGAAAGTCCCGTTCATCTCACCCGCTGGGGTCAGTCGTCGGCGGGCTCGGGCGCCGCTTCGGGCAGCCAGGAGTTGCCCGGAACGCCCCACTTGTTCGACTTCAGCATCTTCTTCGCCGCCCGCGCGTGGCGTCCGACGAGCCGGTCGAGGTAGATGAAGCCGTCCAGGTGATCGGTCTCGTGCTGGAGGCAGCGCGCGAGGTAACCGGTGCCCTCCACCTCGATCGGATTACCGTCGACGTCGAAGCCGGTGACCTTCGCCCACGAAGCGCGTCCGGTCGGGTACGACTCACCGGGGGCCGACAGGCAGCCTTCCCAGTCGTCGTCCGGGTCCGGCATCGTCTCCGGGATCTCCGACGTCTCGAGCTTCGGGTTCACCACGACGCCCTTGTGGCGCGTGCCCTCGTCGTCGGGGCAGTCGTAGACGAAGACCCGCAGGTCGAGGCCGATCTGGTTGGCCGCGAGGCCGACCCCTTCGGCGGCGTACATGGTCTCGAACATGTCGTCGATGAGCGTGCGCAGCTTGTCGTCGAACTCGGTGATCTCCCGAGTCGGGTTGTGCAGCACGGGCTCGCCGGCGATCACGATGGGATGGACGGTCACGCGCGCAGTTTAGTCGGACCCTTCTGGTACACCCTTACCCATGACGCGCCGACGCCGATACCGAGGCCGGGCGCTGGATCCGTGGTCTAATGGCGCCGCGGAATGACAAGCCTGTGGTTTCACGCCCGCCGAGCACTGACCTGATTGCGAGGAGTCGGATGGACGCCGCGGAGTCGATGGCCGAGCCCGACCAGCCGCCCCCGTCGGAGACCGTGAACGGCCTCAGCGAGCGCGAGCTCGACATGCTCGCTTTCGAACGGCAGTGGTGGAAGTACGCCGGCGCGAAGGAACAGGCCATCCGTGAACGTTTCTCGATGTCGTCGACGCGGTATTACCAGCTGCTGAACCGGCTGCTCGAGAAGACCGAAGCCATGCAGGCTGATCCGATGCTGGTGAAGCGCCTGCGCAAGACGCGAGCGGCCCGGCAGCGCAATCGCGCGGCCCGGCGACTGGGGATCGATCTCTCATGAGTCTGTTTTCGGGCCTGTCCCGGCCGATGAAGGCCGCCGGACTGGCCTTGGTCGGTGTCGCCGTGATCGCCGCCGTGATCGGCGGGATCACCCTGACCACCGGCGGCGGTGACTCGGACACGGCGACGCCGCCCGGCACCACGCCCACGACCTCGGACGGCGCGACCCCGCCTTCGTCCCCGGGGCCGGGTTCGCCTCCGGCCAGCTCACCGCCCGCCTCGTCGGCCCCGCCGTCGAGCGCGCCCGCGAGCTCCGCGCCGCCCGGGAGCCAGCCGGGTCAGCCAGGGCAGACCGGCCAGCCCGGTCCGGGGCAGCCCGGTGGCGATCAGCAGGCGTCGCACAAGTGGGTGACCGTCCGCGTCTACAACAACAGCACGATCCAGGGCCTCGCCGACAAGGGCGCGAAAGACTTCCGCGCCTCCGGCTGGAACGTCACCGAGATCGGCCCGCACCAGGGCAGGCTCGAGAAGAGCGCGGCCTACTACCGGCCGGGCACCGACGAGGAAGCCGCCGCGAAGGCGTTGGCGCTGGAGTTCGGCATCGAAGCCTTGCCGAGGTTCGAGGGCATCCAGAACGCGGCCCCGGGCGTGATCGTCATCCTCACCAAGGATTACGAAACCAACGACAAAGCCGGCTCCTAGCCTGGTACGTGAAAGGCCCTCTTCCCACTGCGAGGAAGAGGGCCTTTCACGTATTCACGCCTGGTTCCGCGCGTACGCCTCCAGGGCCGCGAGCTGCGCCGGGTCGAGTGACGGCCGGACAGCCTCGGCGGCCTTCGCCAGGTGCGCGGCGGTGACCTCCTTGGCTTCCAGGGACTCCCGCATCGCGGTCAGCGCGGCCTCCCGGATCAGCGCCGCGCAGTCCGCCGCCGAGTAACCGTCCAAAGTGGCCGCGTACGCCGCCAAGTCCACATCGGACGCGAGCGGCGTGTTCTTGGCGCTGGCGGCCAGGATCGCCTCGCGGGCGTGCGCGTCCGGCGGCGGGACGTACACGCGGCGCTCCAGTCGTCCCGGCCGAAGCAGGGCCGGGTCGACCAGTTCCGGCCGGTTCGTCGCACCGAGGACGACGACCTCGCGCATCGGCTCGACACCGTCCAATTCGGTCAGCAGGGCCGCGACGACCCGGTCCGACACGCCGGAGTCCGAGGACTGGCCGCGGCGCGGGGCGAGCGCGTCGATCTCGTCGAGGAAGATCAGCGACGGCGCGGCCTCGGCGGCGCGGCGGAAGAGTTCCCGTACCGCGCGCTCGGACTCGCCGACCCATTTGTCCATCAGTTCGGCGCCCTTGACCGCGAACACGTTCAGCGCGCCGGTGCCGGCGAGCGCGCGGACCAGGAACGTCTTGCCGCCACCGGGCGGCCCGTACAGGAGCACACCACGCGGCGGGTCCACGCCGAGGCGGGCGAACGAGTCCGGATAGCGCAGCGGCCACAGCACCGCCTCGGTCAGCGACTGCTTGACGTCGACCATGTTGCCGACGTCGTCGAGGGTGAGCCCGCCGGTGGCCAGATTGTCCGAAGTGGACATCGAGATCGGGCGGACGGTGGTCAGCGCGTCGAGCAGGTCCTGCTGGGAGATCCGCGGCTCGTCCGCCTCGCGTTGCCGCAGCGCGGCGCGGAGGGCGGCGTCACGGCGGAGCGCGATGAGGTCGGCGGCTACGAAGCCGGGAGTGCGTTCGGCGATCGGACCGACGTCGACGCCGGTCTCCAGCGGGGCGTCGCGCAGCAGGACACGCAGCAGTTCCGTGCGAGTCTTGGCGTCCGGCAGCGGCAGACCGAGTTCGCGGTCGAGCAGGTCGGCCGCGCGCAGCCTCGGATCGGTGGACTCGGCCCGGCCGGTGGTGGCGATGACGGCGAAACCCTTGCTGCGCAAGGCCTTCCGCAGGTCGTCGAGGACGACCGTCGCGAGCGGCGGCGGCTGGGACGCGGGCAGCAGCGCGTCGATGTCGGTAATCAGCAGGACGGCGGGATCTTCGTCGCTCGTGGCCTGCTCGATCGCCGCGCGCAGCCGCGCGGCGGCCACGTTCGGATCGAGAACGGCGATGTTCGGCGCCGCGAGCGACACCACCCGCACCTTCTCGGCCTGTGCCACGGCGCGGACCAGCGTCGCCTTCCCGACGCCTTCCGGCCCGGACAGCAGCACCCCGAGATGCGCCGACGTCCCGAGTTTGGCCAGCAGTTCCGGGCGGTGGAAGGCCAGGTCGAACCATTCGGCGAGCTTGCGCGCGGCCGATTCGGAGCCGGCGAGGTCGGACAGGGGAGGCACGGATTCCTCGGCCACCTCGTCGATCTGTTCGTCTTCGACGATCTCGGCGTCGATGAAGTCCTCGTGCGGGGTCGAGGGCGTGCTGCGCACCAGCGTCGTCCCGGCGCGGGCCGGAGCGGCGGCGGGCGTGGCCTCGCCGGTGCGGGCGCCGTCGCGCCAGCTGACCACTGTGGACGGTCCGACGGCGACCGGGCCCGACGGTTCGGTGGCGGTGACGGTGAGCAGTTCGTTCGTCCAGGTCATGCCGATGGCGCGGGAGAGCTGGCCGCGGACGGCGGAGACGTCGGAGCCGGGCGCGGGCGCGAGATCCTGGGGGAGCAGGGAAACGGCGTCGCCGACGGTCAGCACCTTGCCGATCAGGGCGAGCCGCAGGGTGTGCGGGGAGAGCGACACGCTGGCCATCCGCGAGCCCGACACGGTGACCGTCTTCGCGGCCGACACCTCCGCCGGCGCGACGACCACCTCCGAACCCTCGGTCACACCGAGGTTCGACATCGTGACGTCGTCGAGGAGGATCACGCCTGGGATCCCCTCCGCTTCCGAAGGCGCGGCCAGCGCGGAGCTGACGCGCGCGCCGGTGAGGCGGACAGCGTCCCAGGCCATCAGGCCGAGCGCGTCGAGGACTTCGGGGTGCAGCCGGACGACGCCGCGGCGGGAATCCAGGGCGGACGGGGTGTGCCGGACGGTCAGCGTGATCTGGGGTGCGCTCACCCCGCCACCCTATCCAGCCTTCGGCCGGGTCAGCGCTTCCGCAGCCCGATCCGGCGCCACGAGCGACGACGGGGTCCGCGGCCGTTCTCCCGGTCCTTCTCACTGGTGATGGTGCGCGGAGCGCGCGCGACGTGCTGTTCGCCCCGCTGAAGCCGGACACGCTGGGCGGCACCGGCCACCACACGCCGCAGCGGCGGACGCAGGCCAAGACGGCGACGGCTCGAAGAACGCCGGATCGCGCGCCGTTCCCGCGGCGGGGCCATCCACGCTTCGGGGTGCTTGGCGAGCCAGCGCTGCCGGTACACCGAGTACGGGATGTGCGCCAGGTACAGCACCAGCGCGATCGCCAGCGCCACCAGCGGGAACTGGATGATCGCGGCGGCCAGCAGGCCCACCCCGACCAGCAGCGGCGCGATCGCCTTCGCCGGCGCCTTCACCGTCTTCAGCGAAAGCGTCGGGATCCGGCTGATCAGCAGCGCGGCCACGGCGATCGTCCACACCCACACCACGTACTGATGCGACCACCAGCCCTGCCCGAACTGAAGTTCCAGGATCAGCGGCAGCATCGCCAGCAGACCACCGGCGGGCGCGGGCACGCCGACGAAGAACTCGCCCGCGTACGGCGGCTGTTCGGTGTCCTCGATCAGCGTGTTGAACCGCGCCAGCCGCAAGATCATGCAGACCGCGAAGATCAGCGACGCGACCCAGCCGATCCGCTCACCCTCGGCGTGCCAGACGTACAGCACCAGCGCGGGCGCGACACCGAACGAGATGCCGTCGGACAGCGAGTCGAGCTCCTGCCCCATCTTCGACGTCGCGTCCAGCAGCCGCGCGATCCGGCCGTCGAGACTGTCGAGCACCGCGGCGATCCCGATCGACGCGATCGCCATCGGATAGTTGCCGATCAGCGCGAACTGCACCGACGACAGACCGGCGCACAGGGCGAGCACCGTGATGGCGTTCGGCAACAGCCGGACGCCGGGAGTTGTCGTGGTCACACGGACCATGGATCAGCCTTCCGGGTGCGGCGCCGTGGGCAGCTCGGCGATCGGGGTCTCGCCGCCGATCGTGCGCTGGCCCTTCGAGACGAGGACCTTGCTGCCCGGCGGCAGGTACAGGTCGACTCGCGAGCCGAAGCGGATGATGCCGTACGTCGAACCGACGCCGACCTTGTCACCCTCGCGGATCTCACAGAGGATGCGCCGGGCGACCAGCCCGGCGATCTGCACCACGACGAGCTCGTGGCCGTCTTCGGTGCGCATGAGCACGGAGTTGCGCTCGTTGTCCTCGCTCGCCTTGTCCAGGTCCGCGGACAGGAACTTCCCGGGCCGGTAGGCGACCCGCTCGATCACACCCGACGCCGGGATCCGCTGGACGTGCACGTCGAACACCGACAGGAACACGCTGACCCGCATCCGCGGCACGGCGGGCAGCCCCAGCTCGGGCGGCGGCACGGCTTCTTCGATCAGCGAGACCAGGCCGTCCGCCGACGCCACCGCGAGACCGGACTGGGCGGGCGGGACGCGCTTGGGCTCACGGAAGAACGCGGCCGTGGCGGCCGTCGCGAGCGCGCCGACGACGCCGAGGCGCTTGGAGAACCTCCGCAGCACCAGTGTCGCGGCGAGACCGCCGAACACGAACGGCCTGCCGGCCGGGTGCATCGGCGGAACGGTCTCGCGCGCCAGCTTCACGGCGTGCGCGAGTGGGTTACCAGTGGCTTCCGGCCGGTTGCCGCTCATTGGTCGGGTTCACCGCAGTTCGTGTCGGGGGGTTGGGGCATGAAGAGCCACCACGCTACCGCCCTGTCCGGGGCCGGGCCGTGGCCTCCCCCGGAAGGGTTTCCCCGGTCCGGGTGGGAGGGGCCACATCGCGGTAACGGTAGGTGGAAATAAGCGATAACTCTAGGTAGTTGATGCCGATCGCCGACCTTGAGGACCCGCGAATGCCCGCCAGTCCGGACCCCGCAGGCGAGCGTCTCGCCGAGTTGTTCCGAGCCTGGAAGAGGGACATTTCGGCGGCGCCGATGCCTTCGCTCGTCGACCCCGTCCGCGCCGCCTCGGTGATCGCCGAGGCGCGAGCGGCCGGATGCATATGCCCCCCGACGGCATATGCACCCGGCCGCGGCCGCTGGAACTGAACGAAAGTCCACCTTAGTTCGCCGGACGCCTGCGATCACCCGCCGCGAGTCAACCGTTACCAACGGTTACTCCAGTGGTCATCGGCGATAGGGCGGCTGAGAATCGCGCCGCCCGGAGCCGCGCACCAGCCGCAGCAGGGCGAGCAGCACGATCGAACCGAGGATGGCGACGCCGAAGCTGGGGAAGTCGAACTCGAAACTCCGCTCGGTGCCCGTCGCGAGGCGGTAGATGAAACCGCCCAGCGCCGCACCGAGTACGCCGATCAGGATGCTGAACAGGCAGCCGCTCCGCCGGTCCTGGCCGCCCACCACGACGTTGGCCAGCCAGCCGGCGATGGCGCCGAACACGATCCACGAGAAGAAACCCATGCCCCGAGATTACCGACGCGAATGGAGTAGCGCACAAGAGGACTTGTACAAGGGCTCTTGTGCAACTACTGTTGTGCGTTATGGCCGACCGTGAAGTGCGTGAAGTCCACGATTCGAAGGTGCTCGCCGCGATGTCGCATCCGCTGCGGCGCCGCCTGCTCGACGTCCTCCGCCTCGACGGCCCGTGCACCGCGTCGGTCCTCGCCGAGCGGACCGGGCAGGCTGTCGGGAACGTCAGCCACCACCTGAAGGTGCTGGCCGCCAGCGACCTCGTCGAGGAGGCGCCCGAACTCGCCCGCGACCGGCGCGAGCGCTGGTGGCGCCGCGTCGGGTACGCGGTTTCCTGGTCCCCGTCGGACTTCCCGGACGATCCGGTCGCGGCCGCCGCCGAATCCCTCGCCCTCGAACGCCAGGTCTCCATGGCGCGGCAATGGTTCGCCGAACGCGAGACCTATCCCGAGCAGTGGCACCGGGCCGCCTTCGCGACCGACAGCTGGATGAAGCTGTCGGTCGCGGAAATGGCCGAGATCGAGGGCCGGATCCAGGCGCTGGTCCGGGAATACAGCGACCGGGAACAACCGGACGACGGCCAGGAACGCAGGCCGGTGTTCTTCGCCACCCGAGCCGTCCCCGCCCGGCCGTGAGCGTCCGCGAACGCGGCGGATTGCTGCGCTCACGCGATTTCCGGCTGCTGTGGACCGGCGAGACGACCAGCGTGCTCGGCAGTTCCATCGCCGTCGTCGCGCTGCCGCTCGTCGCGGTGGTCACCCTGGAGGCGAGCACGTTCGCGGTCGGGCTGCTGACCGCGGCCGCCTGGGTGCCGTGGCTGCTCATCGGCCTGCCGGCGGGCGCGTGGGTCGATCGCTGGCCGAAACGGCCGATCATGCTGGTGTGCAACACCTTCTCGATGCTGGTGTTCCTGAGCGTCCCGGTCGCCGCCTGGTTCGGGCTGCTCACGATGACCCAATTGATCGTCGTCGCCCTGGCGGGCGGCGTCGCGAAGGTGTTCTTCAACGTCGCCTACCGCGCCTATCTGCCTTCACTGGTCTCGAAGGAGGAACTCCAGGAGGCCAACGAGAAACTGCAAGGCAGCGAGTCCGCCGCGCAGATCGGTGGACCCGGGCTCGCCGGGCTGCTGGCACAGGGCTTCGGCGCCGTCGCCGGGGTGTTCGCCGACGCCATCAGTTTCGGGATCTCCTTGCTGTGCCTGCGATCCATCCGGTACCGCGAGCCACGGCGCGTGGTCACCACGCGGTCGCGACTGCGGGACGAGATCCGCGAGGGCCTCGATTTCGTTCTCCGCGACCGGTTCCTGCGCGTGTTCGCGGTCTTCGGCGCGGTCTCGAACGTCGCGCTCATGGGATATCAGTCGATCGAGGTCGTGTTCCTCGCCCGCGATCTCGGGGTGGGGCCGGGTGCCGTCGGGCTGGTGCTCGCACTCGTCGGCGCGGGTGGCGTTTTCGGCGCCGCGTTGTCGGGCAAACTCGCCGCACGCATCGGCACCGCGCGAGCCTTCGTGCTCTGTGAGGGATTCGGGGCGCTGATGATGTTGCTGGGGCCGCTCGCGCAGGGCGGCTGGGGGCTCGCCTTCTTCGTCGCCGCGGGGTTTTCGCTCAGCGCCGGGGTGGTCGGCTCGAACGTCCTCAACGCCACGTTCAAGCAGCGTTACGTCCCGGCGGCGATGTTCGGCCGGGTCACCGCCAGCATGTCCGTGCTCAGCTTCGGCGCGATCGCGCTCGGCGGCCTGCTCGGCGGGATCCTCGGCGAGACCGCCGGCGTGCGGCAGACGTTGTGGCTGATGGCCGGACTCGAAGTCGTCGCCGTCGCCGCGCTGCTGTTCACGCCGATCGGCCGGTGCCGCGACTTCCCGGCCGCGTCGCGTTTAGCGGGCTAAACGCGACGCGGTGAATCACAGCAGCAGGACGGTCACCTCGTCGCCCTGCTCGACCGAGTCCACGTCCTCCGGCAGCACGATCAGGCAGTTCGCCTGCGTGAACGACGCCAGCAGATGCGATCCCGGCCCGCCGCGCGGCCCGACGATCCCGGTGACCTCACCCTCGGAATGCGTGTAGAAGCCCCGCCGGAACTGACGCCTTCCGGCGGGGGACGTCATCGCCTCGGTCAGCCGGGCACGCACCTGTTGCCGGTCGACACCGGAATGCCCCATCGCCGACAGCAGCGCCGGCCGCAGGAACGCTTCGAAGGACACGAGAACGCTCACCGGGTTGCCCGGCAACGTCACCACCGGCACGCCGTTCCACCGTCCGCAGCCCTGCGGCCCGCCCGGCTGCATCGCGACCTTCCGGAACTCCACGCCCTGCCCGGTCAGCGCGTCCTTCACCACTTCGTACGCCCCCGCGCTGACCCCGCCCGAGGTCACCAGCAGATCCACGTCCGCCAGCCGCGGCTCGATCACCGCGCGGAACTCGGCCACGTCGTCGACGACACTGCGCACGACCTCGGCCTCGCAGCCGAGCGCGCGGATCGCGGACGCCAGCATGATGCTGTTCGACTCGTAGATCTGCCCGTGCCGCAAGGGTTCCGGCGCGTCGACGAGTTCGGTGCCGGTGGACACGACGAGCACCTTCAACGGCCTCCGCACCGGAACCTCGGCGAGTCCGACCGCCGCCGCGAGACCCAGTTGCGCCGGGCCGAGCACGCTTCCGGCGGAAAGCACCACCGTGCCCTCGACGACGTCTTCGCCGAGCCGTCGGATGTGCGCGCCCGGGACGGCTGTCCTGAGAATCCGGACGTCGGTCACGCCGCCGTCCGTGTGCTCGACCATCACGACGGCGTCCGCGCCGGGTGGCAGCGGGGCGCCGGTCATGATCCGGTGCGCGGTCCCCGGCTCCAGGGTCCCGATCTCGACGCGGCCGGCGGGGATGTCGTCGGCGACCGGCAACGTCACAGGTACTTGGGCGACATCGGCGGCGCGGACGGCGTAACCGTCCATCGCGGAGTTGTCGAACGGCGGCAGCGAGACCCCCGCGAGTACGTCCTCGGCCAGGACGAGCCCGGCGGCGGAGGCGAGCGGAAGGCTGATGACGGGGGCGTTTCCGAGCAGGCCGGTGACGGTCTCACGGTGGGCGTCGACGGAGATCACGCCGACCATCCTCCCCGAGCGGGGGTCGCATGCAAGACTCTGCGCGTCACAACGACCACCGGGGAGTAGAAGACATGCAGGTTCAGATCCGTCACCAGCCATCGTTCGCGGTGGCGAGGCTCATGCTCGCACCGGGTGAACCGGCGCAGGTCGAGTCCGGCGCGATGATGGCGACGAGCTACGGAGTGCAGGTCCAGTCCCAGGCACAGGGCGGCATCATGAAGGGGCTCGGCCGCGCCTTCCTCTCCGGCGAGTCCTTCTTCATCTCCACCTACACCGCCCCGCAGAACGGCGGCTGGGTCGACGTCGCCGCGAACCTGCCCGGCGACATGCAGGTCATCAACCTCGACGGCCGCACCGGCTGGTGCGTCACCCGCGGTTCGTGGCTCGCGTCGTCCCATAGCGTGCAGACCGAGACCAAATGGGGCGGGCTCAAGAACCTCGTCGGCGGCGAGGGCGGCTTCCTGACGCACGCGACGGGACAGGGCCCGCTGGTCGTAGCCTGCTACGGCGCGCTGGAGACGGTCACCCTCCAGCAGGGCGAGGTGATCACCATCGACACCGGGCACGTCGTCGCGTTCGCCGACACCTTGCAGTACCAGATCCGCAAGGTCGCCACCGGTGTCATCCAGTCGATGAAGAGCGGCGAAGGGCTCGTCTTCGACTTCGCCGGGCCGGGCCAGTTGCTCACCCAGACCCGCAACCCGTCGGCGCTGTCCGCCTGGGTGATCGCCCAGGTCCCGTCCCGCTGAGCGCATGCGCGTCCAGACGAGGCACACCCCGAACTTCGGGGTCGCACGCGTGCTGCTGTCCCCCGGCGAGGCCGTCCAGGCCGCCGGGGACACCATGCTCGCCAGCAGTTTCGGCATCACCGAAACCGTTCCCGTGCGCGGTGGTTCGCGGGCGGGCAAGGCCGCTCCGTCGGTGTTCAACGCGCCGGAGGGCGGCGGCTGGATCGACTTCGCGCCGCTGACCGCCGGTGACGTCTACCCGCTGGAATTCACCGGCGGGGCGGGCTGGTGCGTGAGCCGGGACGCGATCCTCGCCAGGCCCGCGACCATCCGGCAGGACCCGGGCTGGGCGCCGTTGCAGAAGCTCTTCGGGGCCGATGCCGGTTTCCTGGAGCACTACAGCGGAAGCGGTCCGCTCGTGCTGGCCGCGCAGGGCCCTGTCGACGCCTTCGAGCTCACCGCCGGGGAACTCGTCACCGTGCGGCCGGACTTCCTGCTGGCCTACCCGGACACCGTGCAGTGCCGTCTGCGCGCCGTCGACCAGTCCGGTCCGCAGTCGGTCCGCACCGGCGAAGGGCTCGCGCTGGACTTCGCGGGACCAGGACGCGTCCTGGTGCAATCGCGCAATAGGCGGCTTTCCCGCGGCTGATCTTAGGGCGAATTGAGCATTGCCGACGCCGGTAATTCGGGTAGCGTGAACTGCACTCGAAACCGCCGTCCTGGCCAGAGAAGGCCGGCGGGTCCCGTGCTGAGGGAGGGCGCCGTGGCAGTCGGCACCGTCAAATGGTTCAACTCGGAAAAGGGCTACGGATTCATCGAATCCACCGAAGGGCCCGACGTCTTCGTCCACTACTCGGCCATTCAGGCCGATGGATTCCGGACGCTCGACGAGGGTGATCGGGTGGAATTCGAAGTCCAATCCGGACGAGACGGGCGGAGTCAAGCGGCGGACGTACGCAAGGTCTAGCGCCGAGTTCAGGCGACCCCCGGCGGCCTCCGGAACTGGCGCGTTACGCTTCGCTGCGTGACAGGCGATGAGTCGGGGGACCTGACCGGTCGCCGGCTGGGCAACTACCGCATCGACGGTGTGCTCGGCAAGGGCGGCATGAGCGTGACCTACAAGGCCACGGACGTGCGGCTCGGACGCAAGGTGGCACTGAAGGTCATCGGTGATCACCTCGGGGCCGACGCCGAGTTCCGCGAACGCTTCGTCGACGAGGCGCGGAACACGTCCGCGATCGACCATGCCAACGTCGTGCCCTTGTACGACTTCGGCGAGCTCGAAGGCATGCTCTACATCGCCATGCGGATGGTCGACGGCGGGGACCTCGCCGGGCTGATCTCCGGCGGCCCGATCGCGCCCGCCCGCGCGCTGACCATGCTCGACCAGGTCGCCGACGCGCTCGACACCCTGCACAACCGGGGTCTCGTGCATCTCGACGTCAAACCGGCCAACGTCCTGGTCACCAGCAAGGAGACCTCGCGCGAGCACGTCTACGTCGCCGACTTCGGCCTGACCCGCCGCGGCGCCACCGGGCACCGGACCCGCGGCGGCGACTTCCTCGGCTCGCCGACCTACGCCGCGCCCGAGCACTTGCGCGGTGAGCCGCTCGACGGCCGCACCGACCAGTACGCCCTCACCTGTGTCCTCTACGCCTGCCTGACCGGCAGCCCGCCCTTCAAGGGCGACGTGCAGACGGTCATCAAGGGGCATCTGAACGGAGAGCCCCCGGCCATCTCGCGGATCGTCGGCGTGCCTGCCGGGATCGACGAGGTCGTCCGCAAGGGAATGGCGAAGAATCCCGCCGATCGCTACCCGAACTGTGTTGAGATGATCGCGGCCGCCAGGCGCGCGTTGGGTCCGCTCGCCATGTCGAACGAGCCGCCGGGTCCGCCCGGGGCCGCGGCGCCGGTCCAGCAGCAGGCGCCGCGGCAGAACACGCCGCCACAGGGAGAGGGGGGCCCCGTGCACCCGTACGGAGGACAGCAGCCCGGCTACGGCCAGCAGGGACCGGGACCGCAGGGTCCCCCGCCGCAAGGCCAGCCCCCGCAGGGCCCGCCGCCCGGATACGGGCCCCCGCCGCAGCAAGGTGGCTTCCAGCCGCAGGGCGGCTACCAGCAAGGACCGCCTCCTGGCTACGGCCCGCCGCCGCAGCAGGGCGGTTTCCAGCAGCAGGGTGGCTTCCAGCAGGGCCCGCCCCCGGGTTACGGCCCGCCGCCGCAGCAACAGGGCGGTTTCCAGCCCAAGAAGAGCGGCGGCGCCAAGTGGATCTGGATCATCGTCGGCGTCCTCGTGGTCGCCGGCGCGATCGTCGCCGCCATCTTCATCTTCGGTGACTCGAGCAGTGGCAACGGTCCGCAGACCACCGCGCCGAACATCCCGGTCGGCCCCGGCGGCTCGCAGTCGCAGTCCCCGGAGTCGTCGTTGAAGGCTCCGCCGACCTCGATCTCCATCAAACCGGGTAACTGACACCTCACCGCGCTGACCTGCGGTTCTTGCACTCGACCCTGGAGAGTGCTAAACACAGTATTGGCACTCGACGCCGTCGAGTGCCAGACGAGGGGTCACCGACCGCTCGTCTGAAGGTCGGGACGGTGAGGCCGCACCCTTCACGGGGTGGGTCGTCCGTCGCGGGCACCGAGCCTGGCCGAGGAAAGAGTCCTGCCGCCGCGCTGTTCAAGCGTGCGGCGGCGCCCAATATCGGAGGACCACACCGAAATGGCCAAACTGATCGCGTTCGACGAGGACGCCCGCCGCGGTCTCGAGCGTGGCTTGAACATCCTCGCCGATGCCGTCAAGGTGACCCTCGGCCCGCGGGGCCGCAACGTCGTGCTCGAAAAGAAGTGGGGCGCGCCGACGATCACCAACGACGGTGTCTCCATCGCCAAGGAGATCGAGCTCGAAGACCCGTGGGAGAAGATCGGGGCCGAGCTCGTCAAGGAAGTTGCCAAGAAGACCGACGACGTCGCGGGTGACGGCACCACCACCGCCACCGTGCTCGCCCAGGCTCTCGTCCGCGAGGGTCTGCGCAACGTCGCCGCCGGGGCCGACCCCATCAGCCTGAAGCGCGGCATCGAGGCGGCCGTCGAGGCCATCACCGAGCAGCTGCACAAGATGGCCGTCCAGGTCGAGACCAAGGAGCAGATCGCTGCTACCGCCTCGATCTCGGCCGCTGACCGCACCATCGGCGAGCTCATCGCCGAGGCGCTGGACAAGGTCGGCAAGGAAGGCGTCGTCACCGTCGAGGAGAGCAACACCTTCGGTCTCGAGCTCGAGCTCACCGAGGGCATGCGCTTCGACAAGGGCTACATCTCCGGTTACTTCGTGACCGACCCGGAGCGTCAGGAAGCCGAGCTCGAGGACCCCTACATCCTCCTCTTCGGTTCCAAGATCTCCACCGTCAAGGACGTCCTGCCGCTGCTGGAGAAGGTCATCCAGTCCGGCAAGCCGCTGCTGATCATCGCCGAGGACGTCGAGGGCGAGGCTCTGGCCACCCTGATCGTCAACAAGATGCGTGGCACCTTCAAGTCCGTCGCCGTCAAGGCCCCGGGCTTCGGTGACCGCCGCAAGGCGATCCTGCAGGACATCGCGATCCTGTCCGGTGGACAGGTCATCTCCGAGGACGTCGGCCTCAAGCTGGAGAACGCGGACCTTTCCCTGCTGGGCAAGGCGCGCAAGGCCGTCATCACCAAGGACGAGACCACCATCGTCGAGGGTGCGGGCGACGCCGACCAGATCCAGGGTCGCGTCAACCAGATCCGCGCCGAGATCGAGAACTCGGACTCGGACTACGACCGTGAGAAGCTCCAGGAGCGTCTGGCGAAGCTGGCCGGCGGCGTGGCCGTCATCAAGGCCGGTGCCGCCACCGAGGTCGAGCTGAAGGAGCGCAAGCACCGCATCGAAGATGCAGTGCGCAACGCCAAGGCCGCCGTCGAAGAGGGCATCGTCGCCGGTGGTGGCGTCGCTCTCATCCAGGCCGCCGAGGCAGCCTTCGCCGGTCTGAAGCTCGAGGGCGACGAGGCCACTGGTGCCAACATCGTCAAGGTCGCCGTCGAGGCGCCGCTCAAGCAGATCGCGATCAACGCCGGCCTCGAAGGCGGCGTCGTGGCGGAGAAGGTCAAGGGCCTCCCGACGGGTCACGGCCTGAACGCCGCCACCGGTGTCTACGAGGACCTGCTCGCCGCTGGCGTGCCGGACCCCACGAAGGTCACCCGCTCCGCGCTCCAGAACGCCGCCTCCATCGCGGCGCTGTTCCTGACCACCGAAGCCGTCGTGGCGGACAAGCCGGAGAAGGCCTCGGCCGCTCCCGCCGACCCGTCCGGTGGCATGGGCGGCATGGACTTCTGAGTTCGAGCCAGTAGCACCACCGGAAAGCCCGGACGCCTCGCGCGTCCGGGCTTTTCCTATGTCCGGAGCCGGATCGGCTGGCTTGGTCGAGCCGCAGCCCAGGGCGGCGGTGTCGCGAAAGCCACTTTCAGGACATCAGATGTCCCGAAAGTGGCTTTCGCGACATGCCTGGCACGGCGAAAAGGCCCGGACATCCCCCTGTCCGGGCCTTTCACCTACCCCCTTGCCCCCGATCCCCGACGGACGCCGCGTCCCCTGCGCGCGGCGTCCGCTCCGGTTCAGGACTCGCCCGGCTGCTCCGGAGTCAGGAGCCACGCGGCGACGTAGACCGGGATCGCGAACCCGGCGGTGAAGAAGACACCGGCCACGAGGGCGATGCGCAGGATCGCGGCGTCGACGCCGAGGTAGGCGGCCCAGCCGCCGGCGACGCCCGCGAGCATCTTGTCGGTCCGGCTGCGGTAGAGCTTCTTGGTGGCCTGGGGGGTGTACACGCTGTTCGTCATGGCTCAATATTCGCCCGGGAACGACCCCTGGCACATCGGGGAACGGCCCCGACCCGACCCTGGAATCCGACCCCTGGGGGTCCGAAAACCGGATGCCCTCGACGTGTCTTCACAGGTACAACTTCTCGGGTGAAACACGACAGCCCCGAATTCGCCGCCATCGCCGAACAGGGCACGATCCTGCGCTGCCAGGTCGGGTCCGGGCTGCACGGTACCGCCGTGCTCGGCCAGGACGACCGGGACGAGCTCGGCATCTGCGTCGAGCCGCCGGACCACGTGATCGGCCTGAAGCGGTTCGAGCAGTACATCTTCCGCACGCAGCCCGAAGGCGTCCGGTCCGGTCCCGGCGACCTCGACCTGACCGTCTATTCGCTGCGCAAGTGGCTGCGCCTCGCCCTCAACGGGAACCCGACCGTCCTGCTGCCGTTGTTCGTGCCGGACAACGAGATCGTGCACATCGACGAGCTCGGCGCCGAACTGCGGGAGAACGCGCACCGGATCGTCTCGCGTCGCGCGGGTCTACGGTTCCTCGGCTACTCCCGCGCACAGCGCGAGCGGATGCTGGGGCTGCGCGGCAAACCCGGTCGGCCGGAGCTGATCGAGAAGTACGGCTTCGACACGAAGTTCGCCATGCACATGGTGCGCCTCGGCGTCCAGGGCGTGGAGCTGATGGAGACCGGGCGCATCTCGCTTCCGGTCCCCGAGCCGTGGCTGGGCTGGTTGCGTGACCTGCGGCAAGGCAAGCGGACCCGGGAGGAAGCCTTGGAAGCGGCCGAATCCCTGGAGCACCGGCTGGACGAGCTGGTGCGCACTTCCTCGCCGTTGCCGGAGGAGCCGGACGCCGAATGGGCGGACGCTTGGCTGGTGCGCGCCTACCTCAGGGCGTGGAAAATGCCTTGATGACGATCAAGGCGAAAACACTCACCTTCGGGGTCGCGGTGCTGACCGTGCTGGGAATCGGCACGGCCGGCGCCGCGCCCGAAGGCCATGGCGCGCAGAGCAGGCTCGACGTCGTCCAGTCCCGCGGCGAGCTCCGCGTGTGCTCGACGGGGGACTATCGCCCGTTCACCTATCGCGACGCCGCGGGCGCGTGGAGCGGGATCGACATCGACCTCGCGGGCGACCTCGCCCAGCGGCTCGGCGTCCGCCTCAATTTGGTCCAGACCACTTGGAAGTCGATCGCCGACGACGTCGGGCGGAAGTGCGACCTGGCGATGGGTGGCGTGTCGGTGACCTTGGATCGCGCGAAGAAGGGCTTCTACACGGCGCCCTACCTTCGGGACGGCAAGACGCCGATCACCTTGTGCGAGAACGAAAAACGATTCCAGACACTGGAGCAGATCGACCAGCCGGGTGTCCGGGCGATCGTGAATCCGGGTGGTACCAACGAACAGTTCGCCGACGCCAACCTCAAGCGGGCGACGATCGTGCGGCATCCGGACAACAACACGATCTTCGCCGAGATCATCGCGGGCCGCGCCGACCTGATGATCACCGACGCGACCGAAACCCGTTGGCAGGCAAAGCAGAACCCGCGCCTCTGCGCGGTGCACCCCGACACGCCGTTCACCTTTTCGGAGAAGGCGTACCTCCTGCCGCGCGATGTCGTGTTCAAGGAGTGGGCCGATCAGTGGCTGCGTCTCGTGCTGAACGACGGGACTTACGCGCGGATCGCGAAACCCTGGCTCGGCTGAAATCGGTTTGAACCACTTTCGTTATCCGACCGTATCTCCAGATGTGGGTGAGGAGGAACCAGACCGGAGGAAACACGGATGATGAACAGCGCCGGGAAACACCGCAAGCGGGCGACGATCGGCATCGCGTCGGTTCTCGGGGTGGCCGCCATCGCCGCGGCGATGTTCGCGGTCAGCACTCCGGACGGACAGGCCGCGGAAAGCTGCCAGGGGCTGGACACCGCCCTCCGGAACAACCTCAACTTCATCGCCGGTCAGCAGGCGGACCCGGACGCCTTGTCCGAGGCGCGGATCGCGAACCGGCAGGCCGTCGTCGACCTCATCGAGCAGCGCCGCCAGACGGCGGGCTGCGCCGAGAACGTGCGAGCCGACGGAAAGAAACAGGAGCAGAACCAGGCCGCCGACGAAGCCGAAAAGGCCGCCGAGCAGGAGGCCGGGATGGATGACGCGATGGCGGCCGAGGACGAGGCGGTCGTGCAGGAAGACGCCGTCGACGTGGCCGGCGAAGTCGTCTGCCAGGGCTCCACGGTGACGCTGTCCGGCGAGGGTGGCGCACCCGCCGCGTCCAGCGGTGAGTTCCCGGCGGGCACCAAACTGAAGGTGACGAACCTGGACAACGACAAGGCCACCACCGTCGAGGTCACCGGTGCTTCCGGCAGCTGCGCGCTGCTGAACAACGCGGCCTTCGAACAGGTCCGCGAACCAGGGAAGTTCCTGATCCGCCGGGCGATCATCGAACGGGTCGGCTGAGCCACGAGCCCTCCCGGACCCCTCGGCCGGGAGGGCCCGTGCTCGTTTGTATCTCGCTTGTACGCCCTTTCGGGACGCTTCTCGCGAAACGCCGAGAAAGGACATCCGATGAGATTCAGACGAGTGGTCACCGCGGCCGCCACCGCGTTACTTGGCATGGCCGGGCTGGCGATCACCGCGACTTCGGCCGAAGCCGCCGTCGGTCCGCGTCCCAACTTCCAGCTCCCGTTCCCCTGCAACCAGGTGTGGAACGGCGACAACGACAACAGCAGCGCGCACCGGGCCTACGAAATCGACTTCAACCGCGGCGGCTCCGCGGGGGCGGACCTTGGCGACGCCGTCGTCGCGGCGGCCGCGGGCAAGGTGGTCACCTCGGCGCATCAGGGTTCGGCGAACGGTTTCGGCAACCTGGTGAAGATCGACCACGGTGGAGGATGGTCGACCTACTACGCGCATCTGAAGGTGCGTTCGGTCGCGGCCGGTGC
The DNA here is from genome assembly GCF_046269425.1 of Amycolatopsis sp. cmx-11-12. Taxonomy (NCBI): domain Bacteria; kingdom Bacillati; phylum Actinomycetota; class Actinomycetes; order Pseudonocardiales; family Pseudonocardiaceae; genus Amycolatopsis; species Amycolatopsis sp. cmx-11-12. Next base: position 53,905 of record NZ_JADNQM010000027.1, read on the forward strand.
GCAGGTCGCGCAGGGGCAGAAGATCGGCGAGGTCGGTAACACCTCCAAGCCGGGCAACAACATCACCCCGCACCTGCACTACGAAGTCCGCACCAACGATTCCTCGTGGCCGAGCAACATCAAGCCCGCGTACTTCAACGGCGTGAAGTTCGGCTACCCTAACGCCAACGTGACCTCCAAGAACACGTGCGGCGGCACCGGGAACCCCAACCCGTACGACGCCGTCGAGGTGTGCGGCGACGGCTACAAGGTGATCGACTCGCAGGCGCTCGGCGCCGCCGCGACCACGTACCTGCTGTACAACGGCACGAACAAGAACAACTGCGTCACCACCATCAAGGCCACGTCGGTCGGCGCGGCCAGCGCGGTCTCGGCGTTCCTCGAAGTGGAAGGCGCGACGAGAAAGACAGACTCCGGCAGCTTCGAGTACTACGCGGGCCCGGTGAGCGCGGCCGCGGGCGCGAAGTGCGTCAAGTGGGGCGGCTCGGCGGGATCCTCCAGCTACGAATCCCCGCTGGAGCACTGCGGCTGATCCTCGGCAGCAGCGTGAGATGAAGGACGCTTTCATAGCAAAATTTGCTATGAAAGCGTCCTTCATAGCATCCGGAGGTGGGTGCGGACGCGGGTGAAGCGGGCCTCCCAGGCGGCGCGGACGTCCGGAGCGGCAGCGTGCGCGCCGAAGAGATCCGGTGCCGGAGCGCTGAGGGTGACCGGCAGGCGACCGTCCACAGGGGACAGTGAGACGCCGCAGACGTCCCCGGTCAGCAACGACATCGTCCCCAGTCCGCACGCGAAGTCCAAAGTGGGCAGTGCGCCCGCGAGCGCAAGTCCGGCGGCGAGCCCGACGCTCGTCTCGACGGCGGACGACACCACGCACGGCAGGCCACAGGCTTCGGCGACCTCCAACGCGCGCCGGACCCCGCCCAGCGGCGCGACCTTCAGCACGGCCACGTCGGCCGCGCCCGCCACGGCCACCTTGAGCGGGTCTTCGGCCCGGCGGATCGATTCGTCCGCGGCGATCCGCACCTCGACCCGGCGCCGGACGTCGGCCAGTTCCCCGATCGACGGGCACGGCTGCTCGACGTACTCGAGCCCGCCCGCCGCGCGGTCAAGTTCCCCGATGGCCTTGACCGCGGCGTCCACGTCCCAGGCCATGTTCGCGTCGACGCGGATCGCACCGGACGGGCCTAGCGCGGCCCGCACCGCCTCCACCCGGGCACAGTCCTCGGCGAGGCTCACCTGTGGGTCGGCGACCTTGACCTTCGCCGTGCGACAGCCCGAAGCGGATACGAGTTCGTACGCCTTCTCCGGCGACACCACCGGGACGGTCGCGTTCACCTCGACGCTGTCCCGCACCGGCGAGGGCCATCCGCGTTCGCTCGCCTCCAGCGCGGAGGCGAGCCACGGCGCGCTTTCGGCGTCGGAGTAGTCGGAGAACGGGCAGAATTCGCCCCAGCCCGCTTCACCGCGGATCAGCAGGCCTTCACGGACCGTGATGCCACGGAACCGGGTGCGCAGGGGGATCGCGTAGACGTCCATCGACGCCGATCATGCCACCGCTGGAATCAGGTGCCGTTTCCCGCGGTTCCGGACAGAATGAGCGACGTGGCACTCGACTTTCGCGTGCTGGGGCCCACCGAGGTCACGGCGGACGGGCTGCCGGTGCCGTTGGGCGGCAGCAGGCCGCTCATTGTGCTGGCTGGCCTCTTGCTGCGCGCGAACACGGTGGTGCCGGTCGAGGAACTGGGCCGCTGGCTGTGGCCGGACGACCGGCGGCGGTCCAAGGGCGCCCTGCAGACCTACATCCTGCGCGTTCGTCGCGCGCTCGGCGACGAGGTCACCATCCGGACCGAACGCGGCGGCTACCTGCTCGAACTCGACGAGAGCCTGCTCGACCTCGCCCGCTTCCGCGCACTCGCCGCCGCGGGCGCGGAGGCCGCGGCGGACGGTGACCTGCGCCGGGCCGCGGATCGGTTCGCCGCCGCGTTGTCCGAATGGCGCGGTCCGGCGCTACAGAACGTCCACTCCGAAGCCCTGCTTCGGGACGAAGCCGACCAGTTGGGCGAGGAGCGGCTCCGTGTCCGCGAGCAGTGGGCCGACGCGCTCATCGCCCTCGGCGATCACGCCACCGTCGTTCCCGAACTGACCAGGCTGTGCCGCGAGAACCCGCTGCGGGAGCGGCTGCACGAGCAGCTGATGGTCGCGCTCTACCGCTCCGGCAGGCAGGCCGAGGCGCTGACCGTCTACCGCCGGATCGGCGCGGTGCTGGCCGAAGAACTCGGCCTCGACCCCGGCACGTCGCTGCAACGCGCGCACCAGGCGATCCTGACCGGCGAAGAGGCCGTCGAGACCACATTGGACTCCGAGCTGACGAGGTACCGGCTCGGCGCCGAACCGCTGATCCCGCGTCAGCTACCGGCGGATCTCCGGGTGTTCTCCGGCCGTCAGCGCGACCTCAAGGCCTTGCACGAACTGGTCCCCGAAGCACTGGACACCGAGAGATCGACGTCCATCGCGTCGATCGAGGGCATGGGCGGGATCGGCAAGACGACGCTCGCGGTCCATTTCGCGCACGAGGTCGGGGAGCGGTTCCCCGGCGGGCAGGTGTACCTCAACCTGCGCGGATACGGTCCTGGCGACCCGGTCGAACCCGCCACCGCGCTCGAAACCATGCTCGCCTCGGTGGGTGTCCCCGCCGACCGGATCCCCGCCGGTGTCGACGGTCGCGCGGCCACCTGGCGCACCTACAGCGCCGGCCGCCGGATGCTGATCCTGCTCGACAACGCCGCGAGTACCGAGCAGATCCGGCCGCTGCTGCCCGGTCCCGGCTGCCTGGTGCTGGTGACCAGCCGCTGGCAGTTGCAGGCGCTCGTGGCGACCCACGGCGCGCGGCGCGTCGCGCTGGAGGAACTGCCCGACGAGGACGCGACCGCCCTCGTCGCGTCGACGATCGGACTGGACCGGGTCATCGAGGATGCCGAGGCCACCGAACGGTTCGTCCGGTACTGCGGCGGGCTGCCGCTGGCGATCCGGATCCTCGCGGTGCGGGCGGCGCAGTTCCCGGACCTTTCACTGCGGGAGTTCGTCCGGCTGCTGGAGGCCGAACAGGACAAGCTGGGTTCGTTCGACCTCGCCGACGGCGACGAGACGAACATCCGGGCCGTCTTCTCGTACTCGTACCGCTCGCTCGACGAGCGGGCCGCGCGGATGTTGCGGCTGCTCGGCCTGCTTACCGGTGGCGACTTCAGCGTGCCCGTGGCCGCTGCGGTGGCCGGAGTCGACATCGCGGAAGCGCACGCGGACCTGGAGAAACTGGCTTCCGCGCACCTGATCGCGCGGTCCCGGCCCGGCCGGTACCAGTTCCACGACCTGATCCGCGCGTACGCGGCCGAACTCTCGGCGAAGGTGGACGGGCCCGAAACGCGGACGGGAGTGCTGGACAGGCTGCTTCACGCCTCGCTGTCGTCGGCGCTGAACGCGTCCCGGCTGCTGCGCCCGGAACGGCACTACCGGCTGATCGAGCCCGAACGGTTCGCGGGCGCGGGGCTGAAGTTCGGTCACTACGACCAGGCACTGGACTGGTTCGACGAGGAATGCGGGAATCTCATCGCCGCGGTGAACGTCGCGTACCGGGAACGACGGCATCGGGAGTGCTGGCAACTCGCGTGGCTGCTGCAATCCTTCTTCATCGTGCGGGCGCGGCTGGAGGACTGGCGTTCGGTGTTCGACGTCGCGCTGCGGGCCGCGCGTGAAGCGGGTGACCGGCCCGGTGAGGCCGCGATGCTGAGCGGGCTCGGTGTCGCTTGCGGGGTGGCACGCCAGTACGAGGACAGCGTCGCCTACCTGAAGCAGGTGGTCGAATTGCAGCGGCTGGTGGGAGACCGCGAGGGTGAGGCGCGTGGTCTGTACAACCTCACGCTGGCGAGCCGGAACGTCGAAAGCGCCCGGATCGCGTGGGAGTACGGGACCCAGGCCCTGCGGTTCATCCGGGAGCACAACGTCGGTGCCGGCATGGAGGCAGACGCGTTGCAGGCGCTCGGTGACATCTGCACCGGCGACGGACGGTACGGCCAGGCGCTCGACCTCGCCGACCAGGCACTGGCCCTGCGGGCGCACGCGTTGCCCGGCGAAGCCCGTTTCGCCTTTCACACCAAGGGCATCGCACTCGTCGGCCTCGGCCGTAACGACGAGGGTATCGACTGCATGCGGCGGGCCGTCGAGATGTTCTTCACCCACGGCGAGCTCTACGAGGCGGCCGACGTGCTTGCCCAGCTCGGCGCGATCCATCTGCGGCTCGGTGATCCCTCGTCGGCGCGGGAGTGCTGGCTTCGTTCGGTACGCGTGCTGACCGAGCTTTCGCATCCGGACGCCGACGATGTCCGGACGAAGCTCGCCTCGCTCATCTCCGGCCAAAGCTGAAACGAGGCACGGGCGACCGGCGTGCCGACCCCCAGTCGCAGCACGCGAGTACGCCCGTGACCTCTGCTGCCAGCTAACAGGAAACCGCTCACTGCGCGCTGACTGTGCAGCGTGTGCGCGTCACGCGAGGAGTTTCGCGAGCGTGATCGCGTTCTTCGGCGCCTCGACCTTGACGTCGTTGTCGAAGTAGACGTACGTGTCGCGGCCCCAGCCCTCGATCTTGCGCGCCCATTTCTTCAGGGCCTTGTCGCTGTACCCGCTGACGTACAGCTCCTCGTCGCCGTGCAGACGGACGTACGCGAACTCGTCGCTCGTCATCTCGTCCACGAACGGGAACTCGCCGGCGGTGTCGGCGACCACGAGCGCGATGCCGTGTTTCCGGAACAGCTCAAGGCTTTCGGGCTCGGCGAAGCTCGGATGCCGTACCTCGACGGCGTGCCGGAGCTTCCGGCGCGGCTTCGGATCGGTGTGCGGTTCGGCCTTGAGCTTGTCGTCGTGCTTACTCGCGAGCTTGGCGGCGGCGTGACTGGTGCGCGGCAACAGCTCGAAGAAAGCCTCGACGCGCCCGGCGTCGAACGCCAGCCGCGGCGGCAACTGCCAGAGGATCGGCCCCAGCTTCCGGCCGAGCGCCAGCACTCCGGACGCGAAGAAGTTCGCCAGCGGCGTCTCGACGTCGCGCAGTTGCTTCAGATGCGTGATGAAGCGGCCGCCTTTGACGGCGAAGACGAAGTCGTCCGGTGTCTGCTCGGCCCACGCGCGGTACCGCTCGGGACGCTGCAAGGAGTAGAACGAGCCGTTGATCTCCACGGAGTTCATCCGGCCGGACAGGTATTCCAGCTCGCGCCGCTGCACCAGGCCACGGGGGTAGAAGTCCCCGCGCCAGGGTGGGTAGCGCCAGCCCGAAGTGCCGATCCTGATCTCGGCGACGTCGATCACCGCCTTCTGTCGCTGTGCTGGTTCCCCCTCTCTGCCCGGCGCAAACGCCCGCTCAGGCCCACGAGAACCGCCACCGGCGGGTCTGGACCAGGCTGGAGGCGAACTCGCGCAGATTGCCCGGCTGACCGGCGAACGCGGGCAGGCAGAACGAGCGGTGCTCGGCGGCGACCGTGAGCGCGCGGCCCTGGGTGCGCGGCGGCGCGGCCACCGACAGCTCCATCGAATCGAAGCCCAGCACCGTGAGCGTCGCGCCGAACCGGTCTTCCCAGCTGCGCAGCACCGCGGACAGTTCGTGGACCTGATCGGTCGCCTTGATCATCCCCGTCCAGCCCAGGATCGCCGGGATGTCGGCGGGCCGCTCTGTCTGCACCAGCGCGAGCCGGTGCGGTCCGCGCGCAGCCAGGATCGACCCGGTGTTGCCCGCCTCGGCCAGCGGATCCGCCCGGCGCGACGGACGACGGGCGAGGCCGGGGAACTTCGCGCCGAACGGGCGCAGGCAGGCACCGTCGCAGCACGACGTGTCCCACCAGCGGGCCAGCACTTCGGCCGGGTCCACCGAGGAGATCCGGTGATCGGCCGGGGCGAGCCTGCCGCGGTCGTCGATCCAGTCCTCGCCGTTGGCCGCGAACCGCTGGTCGTGCGGGATCAGCACCGGCCACAGCCCGGACCGGTCGAACTCGGCGACGCAGCCGGTGTAGCGCTCCGGCCTGGCCAAAGGCAGGTCTGAAACCCAGATCCGGCCGTGCCACCGGCCGGGCGGCAGGGTCTGGACGGGAGGCGTACCCGGGCGGAACGGTGCGATCGTCATCGGCTTCCCCTCGAACTGGTGTTCGGTCAACTCTACCCGAACACTAGTTCGAAGCACCGACAGTTTTCGATACCCCGTTCGCTGGATCTCAGGGGCGCGCAGGTCGAGGGGCCGAAATTTTCTCGGCGCCCCTAGCCTGCCGTCGTCCCACGTGTCCCTGACGTCACACCAGAAACATCGCAATGTCCATAGTGGACGAAGGTGTTCGCGTTTAGTCCTCTGGTTGCGATCGTGAGGGTTGTTTCACCTGGCCGTGAAGGCCTCCTTGCCTACCCTGAAGGTAGTGAAGGGGTCCTTCACGGACCCGCCAACCGGCGCAACATCGTTGACTTCCGGTCAGCTAGCCCGACTTGCCACTCACGACCCGCGGCCACGGCCCCCAATGCCACATTGGAGTCGCTCAGTGTCCCCAATGCCACATTCGGGGCATCAGGTCCCCGAAGTGCGTCGTACCGCATAGCAGCAACATCTCGACCGACCTTGGGGTGGTGAGGCCGAGTCTAGGTACATGAAGGACTCCTTCATGTACTCGCACCGGGCCACGACCAATCGCGTTTCGTCCTCTGGACGCGGTCCTTGCACACGCAACGACCGCAACCAGAGGACGAAACGCGGGGGATCACATCGGGCGCAGCAGGTCGTCCGCGTCCATGATCCGGTACGCGTACCCCTGCTCCGCAAGGAAGCGCTGCCGGTGCGCCGCGTACTCCGTGTCGACGGTGTCCCGCGAGACGACCGAGTAGAAGTGCGCCTGCCGTCCGTCGCCCTTCGGCCGCAGCAGCCGTCCGAGCCGCTGCGCCTCCTCCTGCCGCGAGCCGAACGTCCCGGAGATCTGGATCGCGACCGAGGCCTCCGGCAGGTCGATCGAGAAGTTGGCGACCTTCGAAACGACCAGCGTCCTGATCTCGCCGCGCCGGAACGCGTCGAACAGTTCCTCGCGTTCCTTGTTCCGGGTCGCGCCCTGGATCACCGGCGCGTCCAGTTCGTCGCCGATCATCTCCAGCTGGTCGAGGTAGGCGCCGATGACCAGCGTCGGCTCGCCCGGATGCCGGTCCACCAGCGTTTTGATCACTTTGGTCTTGGTGTCCGCGGTCGCCGCGAGCTTGTACCGCTCCTCGGCTTCGGCCGTCGCGTACGCGAGCCTCTCGGCGTCGGTCAGCGTCACGCGGACCTCGGTGCATTCCGCCGGTGCGATCCAGCCCTGTGCCTCGATGTCCCGCCACGGGACGTCGTAGCGTTTCGGGCCGATCAGGGAGAACACGTCGCCTTCGCGGCCGTCTTCGCGCACCAGGGTCGCGGTCAGCCCCAGCCGACGCCGCGATTGCAGGTCCGCGGTCATCCGGAACACCGGCGCGGGCAGCAGGTGGACCTCGTCGTAGACCACCAGGCCCCAGTCCCGCGAGTCGAACAGGTCCAGATGCCGGTATTCGCCCTTGGTCTTGCGCGTGACCACCTGGTACGTCGCGATGGTGACCGGCCGGATCTCCTTCTTCTCGCCGGAGTACTCGCCGATCTCCTCCTCGGTGAGCGAGGTCCGTGCGATCAGCTCCCGCTTCCACTGCCGACCGGCGACGGTGTTCGTCACCAGGATCAGCGTCGTCGCCTTCGCGTGCGCCATCGCCGCGGCGCCGACCAGCGTCTTGCCGGCGCCGCACGGCAGGACGACGACGCCGGACCCGCCCGCCCAGAACGCCTCCGCGGCCTTGCGCTGGTAGTCGCGCAGCTCCCAGTCGACCTCGGCCAGTTCGATCGGGTGCGCCTCACCGTCGACGTAGCCGGCGAGGTCTTCCGCGGGCCAGCCGACCTTCAGCAGCGCCTGTTTGAGCCGTCCGCGTTCGGACGGGTGCACGATGACGGTGTCGTCGTCGATGCGCGCGCCCAGCATCGGGCTGATCTTCTTGTGCCGGAGGATCTCCTCCAGCACCGCGCGGTCGGTGGTCGCCATGACCAGGCCGTGCGCCGGGTGGTTGGCGATCTGGAGTCGCCCGAACCGGCCCATCGTGTCCACGATGTCGATGAGCAGCGGCTGGGGCACGGGGAACCGCGAGTAGGTCGTCAGCGCGTCGACGACCTGTTCCGCGTCGTGGCCGGCCGCGCGGGCGTTCCACAACGCCAGTGGCGTGATCCGGTAGGTGTGGACGTGCTCGGGCGCGCGTTCCAGTTCGGCGAACGGCGCGATGGCGATCCGCGCGTCGTCGGCCTGGCTGTTGTCGACCTCGAGCAGGACGGTCTTGTCGGATTGGACGATCAGCGGGCCATCGGTCACATCCTCCTTTATACGTTCCGGCCACACCGGCTCCCGCCGCGGCACCGCTGGTGGAAGGATGTGCGGCAGGTGACTGGAGGGGATCTTGACGACTACACCGACCGGCGGGGCGCCCGAATACGACCCGTTCAACGCGCCCGCGCCACTGCCCTCGATGCCGGACGTGGGCATGCCGACGCCGTTCCCGAAGCCACCGCCGATCAGCGTGCTGGCCAAGGTCTCGATCGTGTTCGGCGTCGTCGCCGCGCTGGGCCTGGGGAGCCTGGTCGCCTGGGGGTTCTCGCAGTCGGGCAAGTTCACGTCGCTGGAGGCGGGCAAATGCCTGTACCTGACCGACGAGGCGGGCGGCGCCCAGAGCTACACGACGGCCAGCTGCACGTCGAGCCGCGCGACCTTCCGGGTCGACCAGGTTCGCACCGGTTCGTCAGAGTGCCGCGGCTCGGACTACGTCCAGTTCGAGCTGTACGGGAGTTCCTCCAGCCGTAAGGCCGAGAAGACGCTCTGCCTGGCGCTGAACGTCGAGACGGGGGACTGCCTGCGCGACGTCGTGCACGAGACGCGGATCGCGAAGGTCCGCTGCACCGACATCTCCGCCGAGGCGCGGGCGGTCGTGATGCGGGGGTCGTCGGAGAGTGTCTGTTCGGCGGACGACACCGCTCTGCACTACACCGGCCCGCCCGAGCGCACGGTGTGTCTCAGGCCGACCGGAGAAAATATCTAGCAGTCAGGCGCAGCCTGTCCGTTGAGGGTGGCGGCGGGGCGGGGTCCGGGCTAAGGACGGGGCACCATCGACTGGACGTCGAGCCGGGCGCCGACCATGCCGGAGTTGTGCATCAGGTCGGCGACGCGCTGTAGCCGGATGCCGTTGAGGGAGACCGGGTAGGCCCCGAGCGAGACCAGCGACGCCGTGGTCCGGTCGATGTCGGAGAACGTCGGCAGCGCGTCGCGGACGACGACCGGGTCGGCCGCCCGCACCTGCGCCTCGCCGAGCACCTTCCGGAAGACCGCGAGCGTGCGGGCGTTGCCCTGGCCGAAGGCGCCGGTCGAAACGTAGGACGACATCGGGAAGTCCAGCGTCGCGCCGCGGGCGCCGTCGGCGAGGATGCTCGCCCCGAGTTCCTTCTCCGCCCTGGTGATGTACGGCTCGACCATCCACGCGGCGTCGACCTCGCCCGCCTGCAACGCCTGCGGCATCCGGTCGAACGCGTGCTGCTTGAACTGGATCTTGTTCACGTCCACGCCGGCGGTCCCGAGTACCGAACGGGCCGCGAGCACGCCGACGTCGTCGAGCATGTTCACCGCGATCTTCGGCGACTTCTTGAGGGTCGGTTCGGTGTAGTCGGAGCCGGGGAGTGTGACGAGCGCCATGGTGTTGCGGCCGGCGGTGTACGCCTCGCCCTGCAATTGCAACGCCGTCCCGGCCGCGGCGGCGCGGAAGATCGAGACGTCACTGGCGAACGCGATGTCGATCTCGCCCGAGGAAAGCTTGCTGATCGCCTGGTCGGCGGGAACATCGGCGAGGGTCACGGAAAGGCCGGCGGCGGTGAACCTGCCGTCGGCGACGGCGACCCTCAGGGGCGCCGTGTCGATGGGGCTCCCGACGCCGATTCGCAGCTCGGTTCGTTCGAGTGGGGCGTCCGCGCTCGGGTCACCACCGGAAAACGCTCCGCAACCGCCCATCGCCAGCAGAGCCGCTACCAGCGGAATCGCCAGAACGCGCATCATCGCCTCCGCCCACCTACCGAGAGAATGTGCTCCTCCTTCTGGATCGTATGGTCCAGGCCCCATACGATCGCGGCGGGAGACGCCGCACAAGCGCGGCTTTCGATCGTTCTCGAACCTTGTTACTCTACAGTAGGTTCGGGCTCTCGTCCCCGATGTCAGCCATGGGAAAGGGTCCCGTGGTGGGAAAAGGAAACCAGGTGGCCCGTCGCGACAAGCGTCCCCGTTGGGGCGACGCGGCGGAACGGCATCCCCGTGTCGGAGGACGCTGGCGGCTGCGTAACTGGCACCTGCGTACCAAACTCTTCGTGGTACTGCTGATTCCCGCGCTCGCGGTGGTCGCCCTCGTCGGGCTCCGGGTCAACTCGGATCTGCGGGATGCCCGGCAACTGGCCGAATTCGCCACCCGCGGCCGGGTCGACAGCACCGTCGCCGAGGCGGTGCACCAGCTTCAGCGCGAACGCGACCTCACCGTCCGGTTCGTCGCCGGTGACCGCAAGGGCGACGTCTCCGAACTGGCCGAGCAGCGCAAGCGTGTCGACGAGTCCATCGGCACGTTCGATCGCACGCTCGGCGAGGGCAAGAGCAGACTCGGGGACAAGGCCGCGACCAGCCTCCAGCTGACCAGCGACCGCCTGCGCGTGCTGACCGGACTGCGGTTTTCCGCGGAACACTCCGCTTTTCCCGCCGACGCGGTGCTGCGCTCCTACAGCGAACTGATCTCCGGCCTGCTCGACATCAGCGATTCCACCGCCGCCGACGTCTCCGATCCGGATCTGGGGAAGCTCCGCCTCGCGGGCAACGCGCTCGCGCGGATCAAGGACCAGATGTCGGTCAAACGCGCGATCATGGCGGCCGCGCTCGCCCAGGGCGGCCTCAACCGGGACCGGACCCGTGCCCTGCTCGGCGCGGAGGCCGAACTCGCCGCCGCCCGCAACGACTACCGCACCTTCGCGACGCCCGAACAGCAGCGGATGTACGACGACACGGTGATCGGCCTGATCGTCGACATCGGCAACGGCATGGTGGAATCCGCGCTCATCCGCGCGGAGAACGACCAGGGGCTCGGCGGGCTGGACCCGAACCAGTGGGACACCGCCGCCACCTACACGGTCAATCTGGCCCACCAGGTGCAGCAGGCGGTGCTCGTCCAGCTGCAGCAACGTACGGACACCCTTGCGGCACAAGCGAGAACGTCCGCCATCTGGGACGGCGGCATCGTGCTCGCGGTACTGCTCGTCGCCGGTGTGCTGTCCGTGATCATCGCGCGTTCGCTGTTGCGGCCGCTGCGGATCCTGCGCCGCAGCGCGCTCCAGGTCGCCGAACACCAGCTTCCCGCGGCCGTCCAAGGCCTACTGAGCGATCCCGAGCCGCAGCCGGAGAACCTGCGACGGCGGCTGGCCGTCGCGCCGGTCCCGGTGTTCAGCCGCGAGGAACTCGGCCAGGTGGCGCGGGCGTTCGACGCGGTGCACGGCGAGGCCGTCCGGCTCGCCGGGGAACAGGCCATGCTGCGGGAGAACATCAACGCGATGTTCGTGAACCTCTCGCAGCGGAGCCAGGATCTCGTCGAGCGGCAGCTTTCCGTGCTGGACCGCATGGAGGCCGACGAACAGGATCCCGACACGCTCGCCGGGCTCTTCGAACTCGACCACCTCGCGACGCGGATGCGGCGCAACAGCGAGAACCTGCTGGTGCTGTCCGGAACCGACGTCGTCCGCGAGGACGGTGGCGCCGTCGTCGCCGACGAGATCATCGGCGCCGCGCTCTCGGAGGTCGAGCACTACCAGCGCATCGAACTCGGTGCCTCGCCGCGGATCGCGGTCCGCGGCGAGGCCGTCAACGATCTCGTGCACGTGGTCTCCGAGTTGCTGGAGAACGCGACCCGCTATTCGGACCAGAGCACGATGGTCCAGGTCGAGGGACACGCGACCGAACGCGGTGAGTGGCAGATCGAGATCACCGACCACGGCGCCGGGATGCCGCAGGCGGAGATCGACCGGACCAACACCCGGCTGGCGAACCCGCCGGACGTCGACGTCGAGGTTTCGCGGCGGATGGGCCTGTTCGTGGTCGCGACGCTGGCCGTCCGGCACCGCATCGACGTCCGGCTGCGGTCCGCCGACGGTGGCGGGATCACCGCGGTGGTCGTCGTGCCGTCCGCCCTCATCGTCGACGCGCCGCAGCCCGCGCCGATGCCGGAACCGCCGCCCGTCGTCGTCGCGCCCGAGCCGGAACCCGAACCGCCGCTGGAAGTCCCGCCGCTGCCCGAGCCGGAGGAGAGCGTCGAAGAGTCGCGGTTCGCGCCCGTGCTGGACCCCGGTCCGCTCCGGCGCGCGCCGGTCGTCGAGCGTGATACCCAGCCCGAGTGGCCGTCGGCGGACGACGACGGCAACCACCTCGAAGTGGACTCCCCGACCGAGCGGATGCCCAAGTACCAGAGCGTGCTTTCGCAGTGGTTCGACCACGGCGGCCCGCGCGAAGGACCTTCGCCAGCCGAACCCGGCCCGCCTTCCAAGCCGTCGTTCGAGCCGGTGAAGCCGCCGGAGGAGACCGCCGCGAGCGAAGAACCCGTGCAGGATCCCGACGAACCGACCGAGCCGACGCTGAAGCCGGTGGAACCGAAAGCTCCGGAGCCCGAACCCGAGCCCGCTTGGCCGACGTCCGCCGAGCTGGAGCAGGAGGACGGGGCGGAGGAGACCTGGCCCGTACTGCCCGCCGTCGTCCCCGAGGCGCGGTCGCGGGACGACAGGCCGGAGAAGCCGCGAGGGGAGAGGCCGATACTCTCACTTTCCCCCGAAGCGGTCCGCGAACGGATGACCAGCCTGCAAGGCGGGTTCCGGCGCGGTCGCCACGCCAGGGGTGACGACAACCCCTCGGCTTAAGCGCCAGTTGGCGGAGCTGAGATCTATCCGGAAAGTGACCACACGCGTGAACCCGCCCTGGCCGAAGGCCCCGCTATCGCGGTGGCAGGACGCCCTGAACCGCCATCGTGACGTGGACACCAGGCAGCGTCCTGCCGACGTCGATCGCGGACGCGGGTTCACCAACGGACACACAGCGAATTGGAAGGTCCATGAGTTCGAAAACCGGCCTGCTGGAAGTGATCGCGCTGACCGCGGCGGACGCGGAGCGCGCACAGGAGGGCGGGGCCGATCGCCTCGAACTGGTCAGTGACATGGCCAGCGACGGCCTCTCGCCGTCGGTCGAGACGTTGCGCGAAGTGCTCGCCGCCACCGACCTCCCGGTGCGGGTCATGTTGCGCGACAACATGTCCTTCGCCGCCGGTGACCTCGACGGGTTGCGCGCCGACACCGGACGGCTGATCGACGCGGGCGCGCGGGAGTTCGTCTTCGGTTTCCTGGACCTGGACAGCGAGATCGACGTCGACGCCTGCGAAACACTGGTCAAGGAGCTCGACGGGCTGCCGTGGACCTTCCACCGGGCCATCGACCGCGCGCGGGACCCGTTGCGCGCCTACGACCAGCTGGCCACGCTCGGCTGTGACACGGTGCTCGCGGCCGGGCATCCGCACGGGGTGGCGCACGGCCTCTCGGTGCTGCAACGGCTCGCCCGCCGCTCGGACGGGCCGCGGCTGCTGGTCGGTGGCGGCCTGCGGGCGCAGCAGGTGCATCTGCTGCGGGCGGGCGGGGTGCGCGCGTTCCACATCGGAAGCGCGGCGAGGCCCGGCGGCTGGGAGTCCGATGTGGACGTCGCCGCCGTCCGCGAGTGGGCGGCGCTGGTCAAGGACTAGCCGTACGCGAAGGGTCAGGTCCAGACCACGCAAGGTGTGATTTGAGGTTGCATCTTCAACTATCGGGACATGACCAGCTAGCGTGTGGGCCATGGCTACCCGCACCGTACGTGACGCGACCAGGGAACTGCTGCGTGACCTTGGCCTGACCACGATTTTCGGCAATCCCGGCACGACCGAGATCGCGTTCCTCACGGAATGGCCCGACGACTTCACCTACGTGCTCGCGCTTCACGAGGCGTCGGTCGTCGCGATGGCCGACGGGTACGCCCGCGCCTCGCGACGGCCGACGCTGGTGAACCTGCACTCCGCCGGTGGGGTCGGCCACGCGCTCGGGCATATCTTCACCGCTTACCGCAACAACGCGCCGTTGATCATCCTCGCCGGTCAGCAGACCAGGTCGCTGCTGCCGGACGATCCCTTCCTCGGCGCCGTCGAGGCGGCGAACTTCCCCAAGCCGTACGTGAAGTGGAGCTGCGAACCGGCCAGGGCCGAAGACGTCCCGGCCGCGCTGGCGCGGGCGTATCACATCGCGACGCAGGCGCCGATGGGTCCGGTGTTCGTCTCGGTGCCGGTGGACGACTGGGACGTCGAGACCACGAAGCCGGTCGTCTCCCGGTCGATGATCCGCGGCTTCGCCCCCGATCCGTCCGCTTTGGACGAACTGGTGTCCGCACTGGACGCCGCGCGGAACCCGGCGATCGTGGTCGGCCCCGGCATCGACGGTGAAGGCGCCGTGCCGGACGTCGTCGCGCTGGCCGAGAAGGTGGGCGCCGGGGTCTGGGCGCCGCCGATGGGGGCGCGCTGCTCCTTCCCCGAGGACCACCCGCAGTTCTTCGGTTTCCTGCAGCCGGAACGGGAAGCGCTCGCGAGCGCGCTGGCCGAGCACGACCTCGTGGTCGTCATCGGCGCCCCGGCGTTCACCTACCACGTGTACCGGGGTGAGTCGAAAACCGCGCTGCCGCCGCTGTTCCTGGTCAGTGACGACGAACAGATCCTCGCCAGGGCCGTCGAGGGCACCGGGATCCGCGCGACGCCGAAGCTCGCGATCCGCGCGCTGCTGGACAACGCCGCGCCGCGGGAAGCGCCGAAACCCCGTACCCGGCTGGAAAAGCCCGCCGCGGTCACGCCGATCACGCCGGACTTCGCCTACGCCACGATCTCGGAAGTCCTGCCGGACAACGCCATCGTCGTCGAAGAGACGCCGAGCCACCGCAACGACCTGCACGATCACCTGCCGATCAAGTCGACCGACTCGGGCTTCCTCACCGTCGCCAGCGGCACCCTCGGCTACGGCCTCCCCGCCGCCGTCGGCGCCGCGCTGGCCCGCCCGGACCGCAAGGTCGTCGCCATCCTCGGCGACGGTTCGAGCATGTACTGCGTCCAGGCACTGTGGACGGCGGCGCAGAACAACCTGCCGGTGACGTTCGTGATCTTCGACAACTCGCAGTACGCCGCCGTGCGCATCCTCGGCGAGGCCGCGGGCGGCGAGAAGGTGCCGGGCGTCGACCTCGGCGGCATCGACTTCCCCGCGCTGGCGAAGAGCCTGGGCCTGAACACGTCGGTCGTCGAGAAGGCCGAAGACCTCAAGCCGACGCTGGAGGCCGCGCTGCCGGACGCGCGCCCGCACCTGGTGCACGTCCGGATCGACCCGAACCCGCGCACGCTGTACTGAGCGGGCTGAAGGGCGTCCTTCGCGGTCTCCCGGCTACTTGGTACCGGCGCGCCCCGGTCGTCTGAAGTACATGAAGGCCCCCTTGCTTGCGCTAGGCGCAAGGAAGGGGGCCTTCATGTACTTGGGGAAGGTGTGAAGGTCGAGTTTCCTCGGCTGAGCCGAGGAAAGGAGGCCTTCACGCGCCGCCGTTGTGGCTGGCGGGGCGGCTGAGACTAGACGGTTGATTCCGTGAAAATCACGTGAAGCACTATGACTGTCCACAGAGGATGCTTTTCGAGTCGTATCGTCCGATGGATGCCGTATGTCCGTATCGCCGAGGTTGTGAAGGCCTCCTTGTCTACCTTGAGGGTAAGCAAGGAGGCCTTCACAACCTTGGTTCGCACCGAAGGGGCGACCGAGACGGCCACGGCCACCTGAGCATGTCGAGTCCTTGAGGGGCCCCGCAGATCCGGTAATACGGGCAATCGATGATCAATCGGATAATTCGGCCCCAACCAGTGTCCTTTATGACGGTCAAGGGAAGGATTCCTTCGCGGGGTTGCACTTCACGCGATCTTCACGGAATCACTCATCTAGAGGTGCTGTTCCGGGGCGGGTGAAGGGAACTTTGAGGGACCCAGGGTCCCTCAAAGAGTCCTTCACGGCCCTCTGGACTCGGACAACACAGGACGAAACGCTGCTATGAACGGCCCGTTACTTGCAAAATTTGCAAGTAACGGGCCGTTCATAGCACTTCAGGAGCTCTTCGCGCGGGCCTCGGCGTCAGCGTCGGCCGTCGCGGAAGCGTCCTGCTGCGCGAGCTCGTACTCGGCCGCGTCGGAGGCGGCGGTGACGGCCTCAGGGGCGCCACCCTGCAGCAGCCGCGCGACCTCGCCGCGCAGCGTCACGAACTCGGCGGACTCGCGCGTGGTGATCTGGTTCCGCTCCGCGGGCAGCCCCACCGGCAGGTCCGCGACGATCTTGGCGGGCGACTTCGACAGCACCAGCACCCGGTCCGACAGGTAGACGCTCTCGTCGATGTCGTGCGTGACCACGAGAACCGTGCTCCCGTTCTCGCGCTGCACGCGGCGGGTCAGGTCCTCGAGTTCGAACCGCGTCTGCGCGTCGACCGACGCGAACGGCTCGTCCATCAGCAGCAGAGCGGGCCGGCTGGCCAGCGCCCGCGCGATCGACACACGCTGCTGCATGCCGCCCGAGAGCTGCCACGGGAACTTCGAGCCGACCCCGGACAGGCCGACCGACTCCAGCGCCTCCTGCGCCCGCGTACGGCGCTCGGAGCGGCTCAAGTTACGCCACCGCAAGGGGAATTCGACGTTCTTCGCGACCGAGAGCCAGGGGAACAGCGAGCGGCTGTAGTCCTGGAACACCACGGCCAGGTCCTCCGGCACGCCGAAGACGTCGTCGCCGTGCAGGCTGACCCGCCCGGACGTCGGCTTGATGAGCCCGGCGATGCAGCGAAGCAGCGTCGACTTGCCGCAGCCCGACGGGCCCACGATGCTCGCGAGCTGACCCGCTTCCACGGTGAACGACAGGTCGTTGACCGCGACGTGCGCCTTTTCCCCCGCGCCGTAACGGTGGTTCAGCCCGGAGACCTCGAGCATGGTTGACATCTTGCTGACCCTTCGAAGGAAACTAGATACGGCCGTTGCGGGTGGGCTGCCAGCGAAGCACTCTCTGCTCCACCGCGAGGAAGGCCGCGTTGAACCCGAAGCCGAGCAGTCCGAGCAGGACCAGCCACGACCACATGAGCGGGAAGTCGAACGCCTGCTGGGCGTCCATCAGGGACCGGCCGATGCCGTTGTAGGAGCCGACCAGTTCCGAGATCACCATCAGCAGCAGCGAAATGGACAGGCTCAGCCGCAGGCCCGCGAAGATCTTCGGACCGGCCGCGGGCAGCACGATCGAGCGCACCCAGTACGACCGAGGCGTCCGGAACGACTTCGCGGTGTCGATCTTCACCTGGTCCACCGACTGGACACCGTCCACCGTGTTGAGCAACACCGGCCAGATCGCGCCGAAGATGATCGATCCGGTCTGCATCCCCGGTCCGAGTCCGAAAAGGACGATGAACACCGGGATCAGCGCGGGCGGCGGTACCGAACGGAAGAACGCGAAAAGCGGTCCGACGTAGTCCATTCCGGTCTTGGACCGGCCCAGCGCGACACCCAGCGCGACACCGACGGCACCGGCCAGCAGCCAGCCGCCGAGTGTCCGGCCGAGGCTCGGCAGGACGTTGTCGAACACGGTGTCGGTCAGGAACAGTTGCGACGCCGGACCGCTGAACCACAGCTTCACCGACGCGGTCACGATTTCGGTCGGCGGCGGGAAGAACGGGCTCTCCGCGAGCCGGGTCCCCAGTTCCCAGAGCCCGACCAGGGCGAAGAACAGCAGCCAGTTGCGGACCAGGATGCCGAGGCCCCGGCCCACGCGCCTGCCGACGCGGCTGGACAGCGTGAGGGTCGTCACGAGACCGCCTCCCGGTCGACCGTGCTCCAGCGGAAGGCCCGCCTGCCGATCATCTCCAGCCCGCCGTTGATCAGGAAACCGAGCAAGCCGACCACCACGGTGCCAGCGAGCACGAGGTCGAACCTGGTCGAGCCGGTGCTGGCCTGCATGATGAAGTTGCCGATGCCGAGTTTGGCACCGGCCAGGAATTCGGTGCTGACCACCGCGATCAGCGCGATGTTGGCGGACAGCCGGACCCCGGTGAACACGAACGGCGCGGTATGCGGCAGCGCCACCGACGTCAGCGTCCGGAACTTGCTCGTGCCGCAGGCTTTCGCGGTCTCGAGCAGGACGGGGTCGATCTCGCCGAGCGCGTAGATCGTGTTGAACATGATGGGCCACAGCGACGCGTACACGGCGAGCGTGATCTTCGCTTCGGGGCCGCCGCCGATCAGCAGGAGCACCAGCGGGATCAGCGCGACGGCGGGGATCGGCCGCAGGAACTCGATGACCACGGCGGTCGCGGTGCGCAGGCCGGGGATGCTGCCCAGCAGCAGACCGGCGGGCACGGCGATGGCGACCGCGATGAGCAGGGCGATCGCCCACGCGAGGAACGTGGCGACCAGGTCGCGGATGAACTGCGTCTCGCCGAACTGTTCGAAGATCGTCACGAGGACGACGGACGGCGGGGGGATGAACTCTTTGCGGACCAGGCCGGCCTGGACGATCACTTCCCAGAGGAGGAAGAAACCGGCCAGACCGGCCAGGGCACGGAGAAGTCGTGGCACCTTTACCTTTATCCAGCTTGAGGGGCGAGCATCGGGGCGGCGTCGAGTTTGGCGGTGATCACGCCGGTCTGCAGCAGCAGATCCGGCACGCGCTGCAGGCGACGGGCGTCCAGAGTGGACCCGAACGTCGGCAGCGTGAGCAGTGAAGCGGTTTCGGCGTCGACCCTCGCGTACTTGACGATCATCGGTTCGATCTTGGAACGGTCGGCCGAATCGCGCACGGCCTTGCCCAGCGCGCGCTGGAACGCGGCCAGCGTCTTGGGGTTCTTGTCCACAAAGGAACCGAGAGCGCCGAAGCCCGCCAGTGGGAAGTCCGTGGTGGCACCGGTCGCGATGTCGACGACCGGGGTCGCGCCGACCACCTTGGACGCCTGGGTCAGGAACGGCTCGGGCAGGTAGCCCGCGTCGACCTGACCCGACGACAGGGCGGCGGCGATGTTCGGCAGCTGCATGGGCACCCACTGCACCTTGCTGGTGTCGACGCCGTGGTCCTTCATCACCGACACGGTGAGCAGGTGGGAGGCGGTGTTCTTGTCGGTGATCGCGATCTTCTTGCCCGCGAGGTCGTTGATCGTCTTGACCGAGGAGGTCGGCACCGTGACGACCGCGTTGCTCTTGGGACTGGCCGAAACGGAGTCGGCGACGAGCCGGATGTCGGCCGCGTTCTTGCTCTTCGCGACGAAGAACGGCATGTAGGTGGAGAAGGCGATGTCGACCTCGCCGCCGATCATCTTGGTCATCGCCTGCTGGCCGCTGGGGGCGTCGACGGCTTCGACCTCCAGGCCCTCGGCCTTGAAGTAGCCGCCTTCCTGGGCCAGCCGAAGCGGCGCGAGGTCGACGACGGGCAGCAGGGCCACCTTGATCTTCGCCTTCTCGACCGCGCCGTCACCACCCGACGCCTTGGACGTGTCGTCCCCGCCGAGGGCGCCACAGGCGCCCAATGTGGCCAGCATGAGGGCGCTCAGGGCGACACCGACGGCACCCCGTCCTCTGCGGACACCGCTCCTGCTCATGGCGTTTCGAAACAAAGCCAGCTCCTCGGAAACAATGAATCACCGTTGGGGTTTTTTCATCCGTGTCGTGGCTTCATTTCGCCAGGCACGCGGTCACCTTAGAGATTTGCCCACCTGCTCACAATGGGTGTCGTGAGCGGGTGATCATTTTAGGCCATTCGCCTGATCGCGTGATCACCCGCTTGGACAACACTACTTTTAGTGATCGATTTACTGGTGGAGCGACAATTCGGGGTAACCGCGTGTCATCAGCTCGTGGTCTGGGGCGCGATCATCGGGCCGACGTCGATCTTCGTCTGGATCGCGCCCATCTGCAGGAGCAGGTCCGGGACCCGCTGGATACGGCGGGGGTCCAAGGTGGACTGGAACGTCAGCAGCGTGGTCAGCGCGGCGGTGTCCTGGTCGATCTTCGCGTACTTGACCAGCAGCGGCTCGATCTTGGAGCGGTCGGCCGCGTCGCGGGTGGCCTTCTGCATGGCGCGCTGGAAGGCGGCCACGGTCTTCGGGTTCTCGTTCACGAACTTGCCGAGCGAGCCGTAGCCGGCGGTGGGGAAGTCCTGCGTCGCGCCGGTGGCGGTGTCGACGATCGGGACGGTGCCCGCCTGCTTCGCGGCCTGCGTGATGAACGGCTCGGTGAGGAAGCCTGCGTCGATGTCGCCGTTCTTGAGCGCGGCCGCCATGTTCGGCGGCTGGACCGGCACCCACTGGACCTTGGAGAAGTCGACGCCGTGGTCCTTCATCACCGACTTGGTCAGGGTGTCGGAGACCGTGTTCGGCGCGAAGATGCCGATCTTCTTCCCGGCGAGGTCGTTGATGCCGCGCACCGAGGAGTTCGGCATGGCGATGATCGACGTGCTCTTCGGCCCGGCCGACGAGGCGTCGGAGACCAGCTTGATGTCCGCGGTGCCCTTGCTCATCGCGATGAAGAACGGGGTGTAGCTGGCGTAGGCGATGTCGACTTCGCTGCCGATCAGCTTGGTCAGCGAGATCTGGCCGGTGGCGGCTTCGACGAGTTCGACGTCCAGGCCTTCCGTCTTGAAGTACCCGCCGTCCTGTGCCAGCCGCAGCGACGCGGTGTCGATGGTCGACATCGTCGCGACCTTGATCTTCGACTTCTCGAGGTTCCCGGAGCCGCCGGAGGAGGAGGACGACGAATCGTCCCCGCCGAGCAGGCCGCAGCCGCTGATCGATACCGAAACGACGGCCGCCATCGCGAGGGCGAGGGCTCCACGCCGGCCTTGGCTGACGCTCAAGGCCTTCTTCGAGCTTGCAGAGCCAAGCAAGTGGTGCTCCTGATCAAGGGGAGGGACACGTGATGACGTGGCCTGATGTGGAATTCGGAAGTGACTCTTTGTCTCAAGTCACGGGCCCACTGTAGAGAACCGACAACGTGCTCACAATGGGTGGTCATCCTATGATCCCCTGGGGTAACGATCACCCGAACAGGTTGTTTGTCAGAAGTGAACACAACTCGGCGTGTTCGTTGAGTCGAACGGCAAGAGTTTGTTGCCAACTGAGCGTCAACAGGTCAAGAGCCGTCCGGTGGGACTTCCCACGTCTTGTCCGAAGGGTTACATCTGGGCCATCCGTTCGCTACCCTCATGCACCGGTAGTGAGGTGTGGACCACTGATGTAGTGAAAGAGAGTGCCTTGGATGGCCGAACGCTCTGGACCTTTCCCGAGGTGCAAGGCACTCTGTGTCGAACAAGTACCTGCTGTCGACCAAGTACTTGTTGACCGAACGAGTGTCGAACACGACCGTGCTTCACTGGTGCGTGTCCGCGCACTGGCGGGTTAGGCCGAACAGACCAATGACGCCAGGCGGGAATTCGGCCAAGTGCACCTGAGAGACTGCGTCAAAGACGATCTCCTTATTTGTCAGAGTGAGCACTCGCTTCGTATGTATCCCTGCCGGGCGGCAGGAGTGAGCGGGTAGTGGTCTCCGACAACCGACCCAGACAGCAGTACGGCCAGTTCGAGAACGGCATGTCCAAAATGGGCTCTCCCGGCCCGAATGAAGATGATGGTGGTGCGGCGGTGCCGAACGAAGACACCGCGGGGGTGGGAGGGACCCCTGCGCGGGAAACCGGAGACGGTCCTGGCGGGAAGGTGGCCGGGTCGTTCCTGGGCCTGCGTAACTGGCGTCTGCGATCCAAGCTCGCGGCCGTCCTGATCATCCCGACGCTGACCGCGCTCGCCCTCGGCGGGCTGCGCGTCTTCGACGACGGCTCCGAGGCCGCCCGGTTCCAGGACACGGCCGACCAGGTCGCGTTCGCGGACAAGATCACGCTCGTGGTGCACGAGCTGCAGAGCGAACGCGCGCTCGCCGTCGCCCGGCTCGCCTCTCAGGACGGCTCGCGCCAGACCGGTCTCGACGCGCAGATCGCCAAGGTCGACCGCGCGGTCGACGACCTGCGGGCCTCGGCGAACCAGATCAACCCGGACGACCAGGACACGAGGGACCGCTACTCGCGCGGCCTGCAACGGCTCGACGCCCTGCGGCCGCTGCGCGGCGCGATGAACACCTCGCTGCTGGGCGACACCCCGGTCCTCATCGCCTACTCCGGAATCCTCGACTCGCTGGTCCAGCTTGGCCGCGAGGTGACGACCGCGGTCGCCAACCGCGACGTGCTCCGGCTCGGTGTCACCGTGCAGGCCATCAGTGAGAGCAAGGAGTTCATCGCCCGCGGTGACGCGGCGCTGCTGATCGCCTCCTTCCGCTCCTCCTTCCCCGGCGACCTGTTCGACCAGGCCCGCTCGGCGGTCGCGAGCGGTGACGCCTCGACGGCGGCCTTCCTCGCGAACGCCAGCCCCGAGCAGCGGCAGCTCTACTCGGACACCTTCTCCGGCCCCGAGGTCGACGACCGCCGCCGGATCACCACGATGGCGTTCTCGCTGCATCAGCAGAACGAGACGCCGTCGATCGACAACGTCGCGCTGGGCAACGACAGCCGGGTCGCGCTGGACAAGCTGCGCGCGGTCGAGACCAACCTGCTCGGCCAGCTGCGGGCACAGGCCGACGGCCTGGCCACCGACGCGATCAACTCGGCGTGGATCGGTGGCGCGATCGTGCTGCTGGCCCTGATCGCGGCGTTGTTCCTGATGCTCGTCATCGCCCGCCTGATGCTGCGCCCGCTGCGGATCCTGCGGAAGACGGCGCTCGACGTCGCCTACACACGACTGCCGGAAACCGTGCAAGCGATCTTGGACGACCCGGACCCGGTCAACGCCTCGAAGCGTTCGGTCGAGCCGGTGCCCGTCACTTCGCGTGACGAGATCGGTGAAGTGGCGCGCTCGTTCGACGTCGTTCACGCACAGGCCGTCAAGATGGCCGCCGAACAGGCCCTCCTGCGCGAGAACGTCAACGGCATCTTCGTGAACCTGTCCCGCCGGTCGCAGCGGCTGGTGGAACGCCAGCTCGGTGTGATCGACCGGCTCGAGGCCGACGAGCAGGACCCGGACCACTTGGCCAGCCTGTTCGAGCTCGACCACCTCGCTACGCGGCTGCGCCGCAACGGTGAAAGCCTCCTGGTGCTTTCGGGCGCCGGTCTCGCGAAGTCGGTGCCCAAGCCGGTGCCCGCCGCCGACGTCATCGGCGCCGCGGTCTCGGAGATCGAGCAGTACGCCCGGATCGAGATCGGGATCGTCCCCGAGGTCGCCGTCCAGGGCCTGACGATCCACGACCTCGTGCACGTGCTCGCGGAACTGCTGGACAACGCCACCTACTTCTCCGAGCCGGAGACGAAGGTGACCGTCCGCGCGGTGATCACCCGTAAGAAGGCGCTCGCCATCCAGGTCACCGACCACGGTGTCGGGATGACGGAGGAGCGGCTCGCCGAGGTTAACCAGCGACTGGCCGAACCGCCGGACCTGGACGTCTCGGTGACCCGGCGGATGGGCCTGTACGTGGTCGCACGCCTGGCGCGCCGCCACGGCATCGAGGTCCGCCTCCGGGAGAACGAGGACATCGAGGGCGGCGTGATCGCGCGGGTCGTCGTGCCGGCCGAGGTTCTCACGCAGATGCGGCCCGGCGCGCGGAACACCCCGCCGCCGCCGAACCGCTCGGAGACGTCGATGCCTTCGATGTCCGAGATGTCGACTTCGCTGCCGAGCATCCCGGCGTCCGACCGCGGTCTGGAGATGACCCCGCCGCCGCCGTCGAAGCCACCGGCCGCACCGCAGCCGGTCGCGAACCAGGGCGGGCTCGTCCCGCTCGACCAGCCGATCAGCCTCGACGACCTGGTCGCGGGCAAGAACGCGGCCGGACCGTTCCTCAGCCCCGCGGCCCCCGCCGAGGAGACCCCGGCGTGGCCGACGGCCGACGACATCTCGCTGCCGAACGGCGACGGCGCCTCCAGCGGCACGGAGACCCAGTTCTCGTCGCTCGTGCTGCCGAAGCGGGAGCCGAGGTACGTACCGGTGACTCCGGCCGAGTCGCCGCGGCAGCCCGAGGAGCCCGCCGATTCGGGCAAGTCGGCGCTCGACGACGACGTCCCGACCAGGCGGCTCCCGATCTACCAGTCGGTGCTCTCGCGCTGGTTCAGCGAAGGCGACGAGGTCGGCGGCGACACCCCGACCACCTACACGGAGCCGGTCGAGCCCGCCGGATCGGACTCGCCCGAACAGCAGGACTACGACGGTCTCGACGAACCGGACGAAGCCGTCGCCGAGTCCGCCGAAGAGGCGTTGCCCACTCGGACCCCGCGGACTGTTCCGCCGGAGACGGTGCTCCAGGACAATGGCTGGCGCAGCGCGTCCGACGACGGCTGGCAGGCGGCGCAGGTCCTGTACGAAGACCGGAACGACGAGGTCACCCCGGCGGGGCTGCCCAAACGGGTGCCGAACCAGTACCTCGTCCCCGGCTCGATCGGCGGGAACGAGCCGAAGAAGGAAGACTCGTTCGCCGACAAGACCTCCGGAATGCCGGGGACGGGCGCTATCGCCCGCTCGGCGACGGCGGCGAGGAGTCGGATGGCAAGCTTCCAACAGGGCTACAAGTCGGGACGGCACGCGTTGAAGGATCGCCCGATAGACGCGCTGGATGACAACGGCGTTCCGGTGACCGGCGGGGGTTCCTCCGCCGATGACAGCAGTAAGGAGTGAAAGTGACACGGGCGGGTGCGATGCAGCCGGGTGGTCCGGCGCAGCCTGGCGGCCAGGCGCAGGGTAGAGGACACACGAGCAGCTTTGCCTGGCTGATCACGGATTTCGTGCACCGGGTCCCGGGCGCGGCGCATGCCGTGGTGGTGTCGGCGGACGGTTTGCTCCTGGCCTCCTCGAAGGGGCTCCCCAAGGACAGGGCCGACCAGCTCGCAGCCGTCTCGTCGGGGCTGACCAGCCTCGCGCGCGGTGCGGCCAAGGTGTTCGAGGGCGGCACGGTCGCGCAGACGGTGGTCGAGATGGCCAACGGCTTCCTCTTCCTGATGGCGGTGTCCGACGGTTCCTGTCTGGCGGTCCTCGGGTCGCCGGAGAGTGACATCGGCCTGGTCGTCTACGAGATGACCCTGCTGGTGGAACGCGTGGGGCAACAGCTGACACCGGAGATGCGCGCGCAACTGCAGGGCGCGTCGGTCCGCCGCTGAGCGACCGGGAACCGAGGAGAATGCCGTGGACGACGGGCGCTTGAGGGGCGATGGCCGGCTCGGTGACGACTTCTCCGGCGGGTGGTCGGAACGTGACGACGGCCGGGAGGACTGGACGTCCTTCCGGGACCGGGTCGACCGCGAATGGCGATCGCGCCGGGTACAGGGGTCGGACAACGACCCCGTGCCACCGGACGAGGCCTCCCGCTGGCTGACCGATTCGAACGCGGGACAGGGACCCGCCGATTTCAGCGTCACGGACTACCGGGAACGTCTTCTCGGTGGACCCGGGGCGGAACTGTTCGGTGGTGGCAGCGGCCCGCTGTACGACTCGGGCGAGTTCGCCAAGTTCTCCTTCGACAAGGAGGAGGAGCGCCGGTCGGCGGCCGCCGACCCGCTCGCCGCGGCACTGCCGCAGCAGGCGCAGAACGAGTTCGTCGACGAGCAGTACACCACCGACGTCGAATCCTCCGGCCTGGTCCGGCCGTACTTCCGCACGCGGGGACGGACCAAGCCGACGTACGACCTTGCCATCGAGGCGTTGATCTCGACCAGTGAACAGGGACGTGTGCTCGACCGGGTGCGCGTCCCCGAACACCGGTCGATCTGCGACCTTTGCCTGGATACCCGGTCCGTCGCCGAAGTCGCGGCGCTGTTGCGCCTGCCGCTCGGCGTGGTCCGGGTGCTGATCGGAGACGTGGCCGGCCTCGGCCTGGTCCTGGTGCACACCGCCAGCCAGAACGTGGGTGACCGGCCCAGTATCGAGTTCATGGAGAGGGTGCTCAGTGGGCTTCGGAGAATTTGACTCCGACGCGAATGCGCCGCAGGTGGCCGGGCCGACGTCGTCGGCCAAGATCGTGGTCGCTGGCGGATTCGGATCGGGGAAGACCACGCTGGTCGGGGCGGTTTCGGAGATCGATCCGCTGACCACCGAGGCCATGATGACCGAGGCCAGTACCGGCGTCGACGACAATTCGGCCACCCCGAACAAGTCGACGACGACCGTTGCCATGGACTTCGGCCGGATTTCGCTGGACTCGGATCTGGTGCTGTACGTGTTCGGTACGC
The DNA here is from genome assembly GCF_046269425.1 of Amycolatopsis sp. cmx-11-12. NCBI lineage: Bacteria > Bacillati > Actinomycetota > Actinomycetes > Pseudonocardiales > Pseudonocardiaceae > Amycolatopsis > Amycolatopsis sp. cmx-11-12. Next base: position 80,378 of record NZ_JADNQM010000027.1, read on the forward strand.
CGGGCCAGCACCGGTTCTGGTTCATGTGGGACGACCTCGCGGTCGGCGCCATCGGTGCCGTCGTGCTGGTCGACACGCGGCGGCTCGCCGACGCGTTCCCGTCGATCGACTTCTTCGAGAACCGGAAGCTGCCGTACGTCGTGGCGATCAACTGCTTCGACCGGCTGCTGCACCACCAGATCGAGGACGTCCGGCACGCGCTGACGATCTCGCCGTCCGTGCCGATCATGGCCTGTGACGCTCGGGAACGTGAGTCCGCCAAGCAGGTGTTGATCTCGGTCGTGCAGCACGCCATTGCCCACGATTCGGCGTTGCGCGCGGGATAAAAAGGGACGAAAGAGGTTCCGCGCGGGATAAAAAGCAGACGAAAGCCCGGAGCGGATGCGGCCGTTGGAGTGAACTCGGCAGGCTTCACCCGCTTCGGGGAGTGGTGCCACCAGCCGGAGTGGGCGCGGGGCGATCCCTTTCACGCGATCCGGTGCGGGCCTTACCCGATCAGGTGATCGAAACATCGGTGACCTGCGGGGACGCCGATTCACGCCCGGTCGCACCCGGCCACCACGGGGTGACCCACGAATGCGTGGTTCGCGATGGGTCGACGCGGTGAGCGGCTGGACGTTTACGTTCGGTTAACACCCTCGGCCGGGTGGCGGGCTCGACACGATCGGCGTGACGAATACGCTGGGTGGAGGCGTCTTTCGGCTCGCCGGTGCCCAGGTCGGTGCTGGTCGGGGAGAGACGTCCGGACCACGCCGCCCAGGTGGTCTTGACGCAGCGAGGAGGGACTTGTGACGGCATCCGGACAGCAGAGCTCGTTCGGCTGGCTCATCACGGATTTCGCGCGCCGGGTTCCCGGTGCCGCGCACGCCGTGCTGGTCTCGGCCGACGGACTTCTCCTCGCGCCGTCAGAAGGGCTGCCACAGGAACGCGCCGAACAGCTGTCCGCGGTCGCTTCCGGATTGATCAGCCTGACCGCCGGCGCGGCGCGCTGCTTCGACGCGGGCGGGGTCAACCAGACCGTCGTCGAGATGGAACGCGGGTACCTCTTCCTCATGTCGGTCGCCGACGGTTCGTCGCTCGCCGTACTGGCCGCGCCGACCTGCGACATCGGCACCGTCGCCTACGAGATGACCCTGCTCGTCGAGCGGGTCGGGCAGCAGATCACCCCCGAGCTGCGGGCGCAGCTGCAGGGCGGCGTCCGTGGGTAGCCGCCGATGAAGATCACCGGATTCACCGAACCGGAACCCTCCGGCTGGGACTCCCTCTACCAAGGTGTTGAGCGCGAAGCCTACGACTCCCCGAGCAGGTTCGAGCTGAGCTCGATCAGCACGGTCATGCCGCGGCGCCCGGTCGCGCCGCCGGAACCGGTCCCTTCGCCCATGCCGTCGCCGCTTCGCCAGCCGACGCCCCGTCCCGCGTCCGCAGGAAACGGTGCCGCCGGTTCGGGCCCTTCGGGTAGCGCGCCCGCTTCGGTCTATCTGCCGTCTTCGGGCTCCCGGGTCCGGCCTTACACGCGCACCGGCGGGCGCACCCGCACCGCGCACGACCTGGCGCTGGAGGCGCTGGTCTCGACCAGCGACCAAGGCCGCCGGTATCGCGGCGTGCGGACCATGGAGCACCGGCAGATCTGCGACCTCTGCCTGGACACCCGGTCGATCGCGGAGATCGCCGCGCACCTGCGGCTGCCGCTGGGCGTCGTGAAGGTGCTCGTCGGCGACATGGCGGACGCAGGGCTGGTCCTGATCCACCAGACGGAGCTGATCCTCGGCGACTCCTCTTCGCGCGCTTTCATGGAGCGCGTCCTTCAAGGCCTTCGCGACCTCTGAGCCTCCCCGCGTGCCGGTCCCCTCCCGCAATTAGGCACCTACTTTCGGTCCTTGCGCTGGGGCAACGATCTTCGAGTTTGACTACCTTGAGGTGGCTTGTCGGCACGTTCAGTAGTGGTCCGGGCTGCTTCTCGATAGAACCACGGTCGTACGTGGATGGAATCTCAGCGTGACGCCGGTCCCCGTGATCTGCGTTAACCTGGTCGAGGAGTAGCCGGTGGGATACTGGAGAAAGCATCCTAGGAAGGATCTGGAAGCTGTTCTGGATCACTTCCATCGGGCAGGATGGCGGATCTTGGATCCTCCGACCTACTACACCGTCAGGTGCCCGTGCGGGCAGCACCAGCGCTGGATCCACCTGACGCCGAGCGGTTCGAACTACGGGAAGAACGCGTTGTCCTGGCTGCTGCGTCAACCTTGCTACGAGATCGAGGGAGGTTCCTGATGGGCGTGACAGTCCATGCGCATTGGGTCTTCATCGCCGACGGCGCCAATGATCTCTTCGGTTACTGCGACAAGGTGATGCAGGCCCTCCTGGGTCAGGAACGCTGCGTCGCCGGGTTCACGGACAGCGCGGTCTCCGCGGACGCGGGCCGGAGGGTGATGGAGATCGAGGCGGATATCTCCAGCGACGACCTGTCGCACGCCATCGCCGAAGGGCATGCGGCGGTCCGGGCCGCCTTGCACTCGGTCGGGATCGGGACGCCTGAATGGCCGACTCATGGCGAGGCCATGTCCCTGGTGCTGAAGGATCTCCGGACCGAACAGCTCGTCTAGCCCGGCCGCGGATTCGCGACCAGTCCGCTGGTTGCGGGCCTTGCGCGCGCAACTACCGCAACCAGAGGACGAAACGCGGACGCGGGGCTGGTCCTGATCCACCAGACGGAGCTGATCCTCGGCGACTCCTCTTCGCGCGCTTTCATGGAGCGCGTCCTTCGAGGCCTTCGCGACCTCTGAGGGCTGAAGGACGCTTTCCTCGCATGTGGCGCGGTGAAGGGCGCTTTCACTGTATGAGATGCGGTGAAAGGCCCCCTGCATTTGGTTGCGTAACGTGACTTAAGCTAACTCGATGTTGCCGAGAGGCGAGCTTGAGGTCCGAGCATTCGGCGATGAGTCCTTCAAGGAATCCGACATCGGCGGGTTCTATGTCGTGGCGGCGGCGGTCTTCGAGCAAGCTGTCCACGACGAGGTTCGTGCTGCCATGTCAGAGCTTCGAGGCCGACGGCGCACCCCTAAACTTCACTGGAACGAGATGGACCGCGGACAGCAGGAAGTGGCGGCGAAACTCTCGCCGGCCTCGATGGATTCCACCTTGTCGCAGTCGGATCTCCGGTACCCGCGCGGCGGCAGGAGCGTGCTCGGGCCTGCTGTCTTCGGCGGATGGTTCTCGAGCTCTCCGCTTTCCAGGTCGAAACGCTCGTGCTCGAGTCGCGAACATCGACACTGGATGCCCGTGATGTCGGGACGGTCAAGGGTGCCAGATTCGCTTTGCCCAAGGGCACCGTCTTCCGCGTCGTCCACCAACCGGGAAGGGACGAACCCCTGCTGTGGGCCGCGGACATCGTCGCCGGGGCGATCAGGGCCGCGAAGGAAGGACGCCCGAGCTGCCGGCGGCTCATCGAAGACCGGGTGTACGAGATCGCGGTCGAGACCGACTGTTGAGGAGACATGCGTAAGGCCAGGGTCCCGGTCTGCCCCGGGTGCACCTGGCCTTGCGACTCGCCTGACGTCCGCGACATCACGCTCTGCACACAGTGTAGGCCAGAAGTCGCCGCAAAGCACCTCAGCGCCAGGTCAGTCTTCGACGAGGGCGGCCGAGGTGATCCGGTGCAGCGGGTAGCGCTCGTTGTCGGTCCCTTCGAGGACCCCGCCGCCGACCCGCATCGGCCGCACCACGCGCTGGCTCGCCGTCCCGCGTGAGTCGACGAAGCCGATCCACACCTCGCGGCGCTCCATGGTCGCCTGGGACAGCAACGCCAGCGTCGCGGATGTGTCCCCGGCGCCACCGCCCTGCGGCGCGCGCACCGTCTCGCCGCGACGGCGCGCCGAAGCGGCGTCACCGGCCCGGACGTGCGCGACGATCTTGCCGACCTGATCGTCGGTCAACCCGGCCTGATCCCCGGGTGCCCGGCGCGCGGCGCGCGCCTTCGCGGGCAGACGACGTCCAGACGGCCTGATGTCCATGACACGTCCGTCGGGTCCTTCGGCGGCGGGAGCGAACCCGGCGGCGCGAAGGGCGTCGAGGACCTCGGCGAGCGGGTACGAACTGATGAGCACTGTCGGCGCGATCATGCGCAGGCCGTACTCCGCGGCGACAGGGCTGCCCATGACCTCCGCGAGCAGCGACGCGTCGTCGCAGCGCAGGAACGACTCGGCGGCCCCGCCGCGCAGCCGCCCGTGACGGCGGGCGACGTCGTCGATCAGGTAGGTGAGCCCCTGCGGAACCGGCGTCGCCGACCGGGCCGCGAACAACGCGTGCAGTTCACCCGCGGTCCGCCCGGTGTCGAGCGCGCGCCGCACGGAGGTCTCGGTGATCCGGTAGACGGTGGCGTGCCCAGCCGATTCGATGTCGGCGACGGCGGTCATCTCGCCCGCGAGTTCGGCTTCCAGCGGCCCGGGCGCGACCACGGTCAGGTCGGCCTGGACCAGGACGTGGTCGACCGGACGCGGCAGCGCGTCGAGCATCGCCTCGACCGCGCCTGGCCGGTCCTCGGCCAGCAGTGCCCGCGTCGCCGTGGTGAGCCCGCCGAGCCCGATCAGGCCGAGCGCGGCCCCCTCGGCCATCGTCCAGCGGACGGTTTCGTCCCGCAGCCGTCCGCCCCGCCGCGGTGCGCGCCAGGCCAGCGCGGCGACCAGTTCGTCGGTGCTCTTGACCCCGGCGCCCTCGGGCAGCGCGGCCAAGGCGAGGAGGATCCGCCGCCGCGACGTCGGCGCCAGCGGCCTCCGCAGGTCTTCCGACAGCGGTGCGATCGGCTTGTCCTTCGCGTCCCGCCCGCCGGCGAGACCGGGCAGCCGGGGCAGTTCGAGCCAGGCCTGCGCGACCGTCATCCAGCGCTGCGCGGTCGGCGACGCGAGCCAGGAATCGGTCAGCGTCGTCGGCACCCATTCCGGCGTGGTCGCTTCGCTGTCAGCCACCAGCCCGGCGCCGACCGCGATCTCCGCCAGCAGCGTCACCCGTGACTCGTCGGCGTCGAGATCCTTGGCGAGCTTCTTCAGTTCGCGGACCCCGAGCCCGCCGGACTTCAGCACCGGCGGCGGCGTCTCCGACCACGCGCGAAGCATGTTTTCGGTCTGGCGCAAGAACTCCATCGCTTCGCCCGCGGCCGTCGAGTCCACTGTGGACCGCTGATGCGGATGCACGGGGAGTCCCGGTTCGCGCAGCGACGCCGGTTCGAATACCGACCCGCCGCGCAGCGCGATCCCGAGTTCACGCGGCAGCTCGACGGTCTGGTCGTCCCGGCGCAGCAGCAGGCCGCGGGCGAGCAGCCGCTGCACCGGCGTCCGCGCCCGCTCCAGCGGGACGTCGGCGGACGCGTCACGGGTGCGGCCGATCGGCGGCCCGGCGGCCAGCGTCGTCAGCAGGGCACGTTCGTCCTCGCCGACCTCCGCGAGCGCGGCCTCGATGTCCGATTCCGTGAGCGTGGGCGATGACGCTCCCAGCCCGGCGGGGAAGGGCCCGAGCGCGTCACGGGCCGAGGGCGGGACGCGCAGCGCGTCGTCCTCACCCCAGACCAGCGCCCGCGTGCGCAGCAGGGACAGCGCTTCGCCGATCTTGGTACCCACGAGCCGCGCGACCTCGGCCGCCGCGACCGGAGCGGTGTCCGCTCCGGCCAGCAGCAGGGCGTCGAGTACGGCGAGGGTGAAGGTGTCGAGGTCTTCGCAGGCGCGCGCGACGGAGCCCGGCGTGCCGGCCCGGGTGGCGAGCACGATCGTGTCGGACGGGGGTGGCGTGGACAGGTCGCGACGCGTGCGCAGGAGCGCGGCGAGTGCGTCGTCGGGCTCCTGGCGCAGCCAGTCCGCCAAGGATGGCGCGGGCATAGACGATCAGGATACCGGGCGGGTGGTAGCCCGGCAGTCGCGTTCGGGCAGACTGTCCCGTGAGAACGGCTTGACCATGCTCTGGAGGACGTTGTGGCGAAGGGCGAGAACAAGAAGCGCGCGGGCATCGATCCCACGTGGCCCGGTGAAGACGGGGAGCACCCCGTCACCGAGCTCGCATCCGATCGGCAGGGTGCGCTGTCCCCGTTCGGCGACGTGACTTTCCCGCTCGACGCGGTGCCTTACGTGCATCCCGAGACCGAGATCAACCGGTAAGAAGTTACTGGCCGGTCTCCTGAGGGCGCCCCGCGCCCGAAGAGACCACTCTCGCGCGCCTCTTTCGGGCCGAAGGCCCACGGAAATCCGATGAAGGGGCGCACTTCGCAAAGTGCGGCGATGTCGGCTGCTGGACAGCGCCCCTTCGGCGGGTTTTCGTCAGCGCGCGAGTTACTCGTCAGTCACCCCCTGCGAGAGGCCGTGGCGGTCGTCACGGGAGTAGGTTTTCGCTCGACCTATTCGAGCGTTCCTCAGCGGGGGTAGTGCCATGCCGGTTCCCGGTCCCGGATATTCGATCACCGTCCGGGTGGAGGCCCCCGCGTCGTCCACCGCGGCGGGTGACCTGACCACGGCCGTCGGCCGGGTCGGCGGCGTGCTGACCGCGTTCGACGTCGTCGAGTCGCATCCCGACTCGATCGTCGTCGACATCAGTGCCAACGCCCTCTCGGAGAATCACGCGCAGGACATCACGCAGACCCTGGACTCGCTTCCGGGCGTGCGGGTCCGCAAGGTCTCCGACCGGACGTTCCTGATCCACCTCGGCGGCAAGATCGAGGTCACCCCCAAGGTCGCGCTCCGTAACCGTGACGACCTCTCCCGTGCGTACACGCCGGGTGTCGCGCGGGTCTGCCAGGCGATCGCCGCGAACCCCGAGGACGCGCGCCGCCTGACCATCAAGCGGAACACCGTCGCCGTCGTCACCGACGGCTCGGCCGTGCTGGGGCTCGGCAACATCGGCCCGGCCGCCGCGCTCCCGGTGATGGAGGGCAAGGCGGCGCTGTTCAAGAAGTTCGCTGACGTCGACGCGTGGCCGGTGTGCCTGGACACCCAGGACACCGAAGAGATCATCAAGATCGTCAAGGCGATCGCCCCGGTCTACGCCGGGATCAACCTCGAGGACATCGCCGCGCCGCGCTGCTTCGAGATCGAGGCGCGCCTGCGCGAGCAGCTCGACATCCCGGTGTTCCACGACGACCAGCACGGCACCGCGATCGTCGTGGTCGCCGCGCTGCGCAACGCCCTGCGCGTGGTCGGGAAGAACATCGAAGACTGCAAGATCGTGGTCAGCGGGGTCGGCGCGGCCGGATCGGCGATCATCCGCCTGCTGCTGGGCAAGGGCCCCGGCGACATCGTGGCCGCCGACATCGACGGCATCGTGCACTCCGCGCGCGGCAACCTCGACGACAACCTCACCTGGATCGCCGAGCACACGAACAAGGAACAGCAGACGGGCACGCTGCACGAGGCGCTCGTCGGCGCCGACGTGTTCATCGGGGTCTCGGCGCCGAACCTGTTCGGCGCCGAGCAGGTCGCCACCATGAAGTCCGACGCCGTCGTGTTCGCGCTGGCCAACCCGGACCCGGAGATCGACCCGCTGGAAGCGCAGAAGCACGCCGCCGTGGTCGCCACCGGCCGCAGCGACTTCCCGAACCAGATCAACAACGTGCTCGCCTTCCCCGGCGTGTTCCGCGGCCTTCTCGACGCGCACGCGCACCAGATCGACGACTCCATGCTGCTCGCGGCGGCCGACGCCATCGCGGACGTCGTGGACAACGGCAAGCTCAACGCGTCGTTCATCGTGCCGAGCGTCTTCGACAGCGCCGTCGCGCCTGCTGTCGCCGAGGCCGTCAAGCGCGCGGCCAAAGCCGTCCAGAAGTGATAGCAAAGGTCCCTTGCTCCATTCGGGGCCGACGTCATCACTGAGACCGACCCCGGGGCCGACTTCAGGGTGACGACCCCGCACACCGCCCGCTCCTAGGCTCGATTCCGACCAGGAATTCGATCTTGACGGGGGTTGGGATGAATCGCTCTGTCCTGAGCAGAATCGGGACACTCACGGCCGCGGCGGTGACCGTGGCGGTACTCGTACCGGCCACGGCGTCCGCCGCGGCTTCGTCCGTGGTGTGGGGGCCGTGTCCGGAGGACGTGGCCGCGCCGGGGGTGCAGTGCACCACCTTGAAGGTCCCGCTCGACTACCGGAACCCGGGCGGGCCGACCATCGACGTCGCCGTGTCGAAGCTCGCCAGCACCAAACCGGCGAAGCGGCGCGGCATCATGCTGACGAATCCGGGCGGCCCCGGTGGCCCGGGGCTGACCATGCCGGACAGCCTGCGTGCCGCGGGGATGCCGTCGAGCGTGCTCGACGCGTACGACATCATCGGGTTCGACCCGCGGGGGATCGGCCGCAGCACGCCGGTCACCTGCGATCTCAAGCCCGAGCAGCTGGTCAGCAACGTCCCGCCGTACGCGCGTGACGCGGCGGCGGTGGCGGAGCGGGCGAAGGACGTAGCCGGTGTCGCGAAGCAGTGCGGCGACTCGAAGACCGCGGCGAACCTGCCGTACATCACCACGGCCAACACCGCACGGGACATGGACCGCATCCGGGAAGCTCTCGGCGAGAAGAAGCTTTCCTACTACGGCGTCTCGTACGGCAGCTACCTCGGCGCCGTGTATTCGACGCTGTTCCCGCAGCAGACCGATCGCGTCGTGCTCGACAGCGTGACCGGTCCGGGCGGGCTCGACCCGGCGACTTCGCGTCGGCTCGCGGAGGGTTTCCAGGACCGCTTCCCGGACTTCGCGAAGTGGGCGGCGGCACGGCACGCCAGCTACGGGCTCGGCCGTACCCCGCAGCAGGTGACGGCGAAGTTCTACGAACTCGCCGCCAAACTCGACAGCGGCACTGTTCCCGGCGTGGACGGCGCGGCGTTCCGGATGGGCACGTTCGGTGCGCTGTACTCGACCACTGCCTTCCCCACGCTGGCACAGCAGTGGCAGGCGCTCGACAGCGAAGGCGTCATGAAGCAGTCCGCTCAGGCCGCGCAGATCGACGTCGGCAATCTGCTGTCCGGCCAGCTGCACGTGGTCTGCAACGACGGGAACTGGCCAGAGAACGTCGGGACCTACCAGCGCAACGTCGAGAAGGACCGGGTCAAGTACCCGATGTTCGGCGCGGCCGGGGCCAACATCTGGGCGTGCGCGTTCTGGCCGTCCGAGCCGATCGAGCCGCAGGTGCGGATCGGCGACCGTGGCCCGTCGAACATCCTGCTGGTGCAGAACCTGCGTGACCCGGCCACTCCGCTCAGCGGTGCCAAGGAGATGCGGCGCGCGCTGGGCGACCGCACGCGGATGGTGTCGGTCGACGACGGCGGGCACGGGGTCTGGCTGACCTCGGAGAACGCTTGCGGCAACAACGCCGTCAACCGGTTCTTCGTGGAAGGCAAGCGCCCCGCGCACGACACGGCCTGCGCCGCGGACAAGGGTGGTCTGTTCGATTCGATGACCCCGCAGCAGCGGCAGGATCGGGAGAAGGCGCTCGACGAGGTTCGCTCGAAGCAGCGCGTGTTCTGAGTTTTTGAAGGTGAACCCGCGATCGCGATCGACGTCGGCAGGGCGCCCTCTGGTCGTTCACCTCACGGTGAGCGGGCAGGGCGCCCTGCCACCGCGATAGCGAGGCCTTCGGCCGGGCGGGTTCACGCGTGTGGTGCTTCGCCGAACGGACCTCGGCTCCTCTGACCGGTGCTGAGGTCTAGCCTGCTGGAGTGAGTGAACTCAGCCACGTCGACCATACGGGTGCCGCCCGTATGGTCGACGTTTCCGGCAAGACGCCCACCGTCCGCACCGCGCTGGCGGGCGGCACCGTGCACACCACGGCCGAGGTGCTCGGCCTGCTGGCCACGGACGGGCTCCCCAAGGGCGACGCCCTCGCGACCGCCCGGATCGCGGGCATCATGGGCGCGAAGAAGGTGCCCGAGCTGATTCCGCTGTGCCATCAGATCGCGCTGTCCGGGGTGAAGGTCGAGTTCGTCCTCGACGAGACCGCCGTGCACATCACCGCGACCGCGAAGACGAACGACCGGACCGGCGTCGAGATGGAGGCGCTGACCGCCGTCGCCGTCGCCGGGCTGACCCTGCACGACATGATCAAGGCGGTCGATCCCGCCGCGACCCTCGACGACGTCCGCCTGATCCGCAAGGACGGCGGCAAGGCCGGGACCTGGGAGCGGCCGTGAGCCGGGTCGCGAGGGTGATCGTGGCGTCGAATCGCGCCGCGAAGGGCGTCTACGAGGACAAGACCGGTCCGGTCATCACCGCCTGGCTCGCCGCGCGTGGCTGGGACGTGCCGGACCCTGTGGTCGTCGAGGACGGCGATCCCGTCGGTGAGGCCCTGCGCGACGCCGTCGCGGCCGGCGTCCAGGTGATCGTGACGACCGGTGGCACCGGCATCTCGCCGACCGACCGCACCCCGGACGTCACCCGCGCGATCCTCGACTACGAACTCCCCGGCGTCGCCGACGCCATCCGGGCCGCCGGTTTGCCCGCTGTGCCCACGGCGGTGCTCTCGCGCGGTGTCGCCGGTGTCGCCGGGCGGACCCTCGTGGTGAACCTGCCAGGGTCACGCGGCGGCGTGAAGGACGGCTTGGGCGTCCTGGACGGGATCCTCGACCACGCCGTCGACCAGCTTGCGGGCGGCGACCACCCACGGGAGGCACAGCAGTGAACGTTCGGGTCGCACGGATCGCGGTGGTCGACGAGCCGCTTTCGGTCGAGGAACACGCCCGGCTGGTGGACGACGCGGCCGCGGGCGCTGTCGTCACCTTCGGCGGGGTCGTGCGGGACCACGACGGCGGACGCTCGGTGGACCGGCTCGCCTACGAGGGACACCCCAGCGCTTCGGAGGTGCTCGCGGAGGTCGTCGCGGACCTCTCGGCGAAGTGGACCGGCGTGCGAGCGGTCGCTGTGAGTCACCGGCTGGGTGCGCTGGCCATCGGGGACGTCGCGCTGGCGTGCGCCGTGGCGGCCGAGCACCGGGGCCAGGCCTTCGCCGCCTGCTCGGAGCTGGTGGACGAGGTCAAAGCGCGGCTGCCGGTGTGGAAGCACCAGCACTTCACGGACGGCAGCGACGAATGGGTCAACTCGCCGTAGGGAGCCGCGTGCGTCGTGCAATGAAGGGGCCTTTCATAGCAAAATTTGCTATGAAAGGCCCCTTCATTGCACGGGGGCGTCCCTGGGATGCAACAGAGCCCCACCGCCGGGGGATGGCGCGGTGGGGCTCTGTCAGTCGCGACGTGGCCACGCGGGGAATCCCGCGGGCATCACGACTTACTGGTGCTCAAGAGCTCACTTGGTGGCGAGCTTCTGGCCGACGACGATGAAGTCGGCGTTCGGCACGTATTCCTTGTTCAGCTCCTGCAGCTTCTGGTAGCCGCCCTGGACGTTGAACTTGGAAGCGATCTTGGACAGCGAGTCGCCGGCGACGACGGTGTAGTCGCCCTGCGGGTGCGAGCCCGCGACGTTGGCGGCGGCCGGAGCCGGGGCCGGGGCCTGCTGCTTGGTGACCGGAGCGGTCGACTTCTTCGGGGTCACCTTCTTGGTGGCCTTCGGGGCGGTCGACTTGGCCTTGGCGGGGCTGGCGGAGCCGCCCTTCTTGCCACAGTGCGGCCACGCGCCGATGCCCTGGCCCTGGAGGACCCGCTCGGCGACGGCGATCTGCTGCTCACGCGACGCGTTGGCGGCGCTGCCGGTGCCACCGTAGGCACGCCAGGTGCTCTGCGAGAACTGCAGACCACCGTAGTAGCCGTTACCGGTGTTGGTGTTCCAGTTGCCGCTGCTCTCGCACTGCGCGATGGCGTCCCAGTTGGTCGCCGACGCGGGGGTCGCGGCGATAGCGAGGGGGGCGCCGACCGCGACGCCCGCAATGGCAACGCGAGCGATGTGACGGGTGGCGGCGGACATCTTGCGGTGCTTGCCTCGGTACGACATGTGAGTAAATCTCGCTCCCTGCGCCTACGAGCCTGTGCTGAGGGAAAGACCCGTGGGTCTGGCCGGCCGTCTCAGGCCGGCTGACTTCGCCGGACGCACGTCGCGTCGGCTCGGTCCCCTCGTCCCTGTCCGGAAATGCTTTCGCTCGGGGTTGGGTCCGGGAATCCGTTGGACAGGGCTCGGCGCTACGGGTTCCCGGTGTTGCGTGGTCGGTCGGGGCCAACCGAAAAGCGACGGTACGTAACGAACGGGCTGATCGGAAATTATTCGAGCTGTGACCTACATCACAGTAACAGCACGCAACCCATAACGATTCGGCTGTTTTTGCAGGTCAGCGGGCCGTTATCGGACCGTTTCCTGGCCGAGATAATTCACGGATCGTGAGGCTTGCATCACGTGGATTAAGGGGTGACTGGCCCATTCGTGCGCCTTCGCGCGGTAATGGGCCGCGCACTTTAGCGAGACCTCAAGAAGTTCGCCAGCCCGCGCAGGTCATCGGTATTCAGGTGGTCGACCCCGGCGGCGACCAGCTCTTTCCATAACGCGTCACGTCCTGGTCCAGCGGTATCCGGCGTCGCCCAGAAACGCACACGCTGGCCCGCCGCGTGGGCCCTTTTGACCATTTCGTGTAGTTTCGCCCGCTCCGCGGCGGGGAAGGGGCCGACGCCGGTCCAGGTGAACAGGCCGGTCCAGGAGTCCGAGACCAGCGGGGTCACGCGGGGGTCCGAGCCGATGCCGAGGTCGTTCTCGTCCTTGATCCGGCCGTCATAGAAGGCGAGCCGGAACCTCTGCCCGAGCATCACGTCCTTCGGTCGCCCGCCGGAGATCACCGCGGTGACCGCCCGCTTCTGAACGTGCCCGAACGCGTACAGAGAGAAGAGGAAGGAGTAGCGCGGGTCGTACAGCCGCTTCTCCAGCGCCGCGTAGGTGCTGTTCGCGTCCCCCTTGACGTCGATCAACAGCTGGAACCCGACTGATGCCTTCTCGGCGGGAAAGCGTGCCTCGAAGGGGGCTCGCTGCCGGTAGACGCCGACACCGTGGTTGGCCAGGACGCGCTTGCGCAGCGGCTCCAGGTAGAGCGACTCCAGGGTGCGGTCCGGTCGGGTGTCCGCGAGATCGTGCGCGACCAGCAGTTGCCCGTCCACCAGGTAGATGTCGGCCTCGACGCTGGTGAAACCCTGATCGAGCGCGTCGTGCAGCGGACGCGTGTGCTCGTAGTCGTTGTGGCTGTGCGCCTGCGGCAGCGGCCGGACGCCGCGTTCGTGGGCGGAGGCCGGGGCGGTCGCCAGGCTCGTGGCGGCGACCGCGGCGAGCAACGCGGCGATGATGCGGCGGGGAGTGATCACTGGCGCATCCTCGACGGTTTCGGCGTCCGGTCGGTGAATTCCGGACGGACAGCGGGTCAAAGGCCCCGGAACGGCTCGCGGGGGAGCAAGGGACCTTTGCTCTCACGCGCGCTGCTGGCTGGCGTCTTTTTGGCATCGGGATCGGGCATCGCCGGGCGAACGTGGCGTGTCGCGAAAGCCACTTTCGGGACGTCTGGTGTCCCGAAAGTGGCTTTCGCGACACGAGCATCGTGGCACTATGCACGATTTTCGGGCGAGGCCCTAAGTCCCTGATGCCCCACCTGATCGGCCGGTATACGACTTTGCCGGGGCCCTGCGGGGGAGCCAGGGTCCCGGCAAAGTCGAGGTCTTGCAGGTCAGGCGGCTATTCGCGGCCTGCGTGAGGCTGACGATGAAGGAATTGGGACGTTGAGTGTCCCGATTCCTTCACCGTCAGCGGGCACACCGGTTGCGGAGCCCCCTGAGCGGGGAGGATTCCGGACGTTGAACGTCCGGAATCCTCCCCGCTCGACCCTTTCAGGCCCCAGCGATGCCAAGCCCGGATTACCAAGAGCAGCGCTGACCAGCAGCTCTGCGACTTTGCCGGGACCCTGCGGGGGGAGCAAGGGACCTTTGCTCTCACTTTCGCCGTTCGTGCAGGTCAGCCGCCCGCGAACGGCGGTAGGACGTCCAGTTCGGAGGCGTCGGCCAGCGGTTTGGTGAGATCGCGCACCGCGACGCCGTCCAGCAGGTACGAGACCGCGTCGAGCAGCTTCGCCAGCTTCTCCGGGTGGAGTTCCCGCAGGTGGGCGACGGCGTCGGCGACGCGGGCGCCGTCCGGCAGCGTCACCTTCTCTTCGTCGAAGCCCACGGCCGCGCGGGCCGAGGCGAAGTACCGCACCACGATGGTCACCATGTCAGCCGCCGATCGCGCTCATCGGCCGGATCGGCTGCGCGAAGCCGGCCTCGTTGATCTCGTGCCCGGCGAGCTTGCCCCACATGGTCGCCCGCCACGCGTCCGCTACCTCTTCTTCGCGCGCGCCCGCGCGCACGAGGGCGCGTAGGTCCGTCTCGTCATTGCTGAACAGACAGGACCGCACCGCGCCGTCGGCGGTCAGCCTCGTGCGTTCGCAGGCGCCGCAGAACGGCCTCGTCACCGAGCCGATCACGCCGACGTCGCCCGGCCCGCCGTCGACCAGCCAGCGTTCGGCGGGCGCGCCGCCGCGCGCGGCGGGGAACGGGGACAGGGAGAACGCCTCGCCGAGCATGCCGAGGATCTCGTCGGCGGTGATCATGTCGCGCCGGTTCCAGCCGTGCTGCGCGTCCAGCGGCATCTGTTCGATGAAGCGCAGGTGGTAGCCCTCGTCGAGGCAGAACCGCAGCAGCGGCACGGCCTGGTCCTCGTTCAGCCCGCGCATCAGCACCGCGTTGACCTTCACCGGGTCCAGCCCGGCCTCGCGCGCCGCGGCCATGCCGGCGAGCACGTGGGGCAGCCTGTCGCGACGCGTGATCGTCTCGAACAGCGCGCGGTCGACGGTGTCCAGCGAGACGTTGATGCGGTCCAGTCCGGCCGAGGCGAGCGCCTTCGCGCGCTTGGCGAGCCCGATCCCGTTGGTGGTCATGGAAAGCCGCGGCCGCGGTTCGAGTGCCGCGATCCGCTCGACGATGTGCTCCAGGCCCGCGCGCAGCAAGGGTTCGCCGCCGGTGAGCCGGATGTCGGTGACGCCGAGCCGTTCGACGGCGATCCGCAGCAGGAGCACGAGTTCGTCGTCGGTCAGCACGTCCGCGCTCGGCATCCATTCGAGCCCTTCGGCGGGCATGCAATAGGTACAGCGCAGATTGCACTTGTCGGTGAGCGACACCCTCAGGTCCGTCGCCACCCGGCCGAAGGTGTCGATCAGAGCGGGGTTGTCCGGCCTGGGCGCGGTGGGTCCGCCACGTGTACCGGGGACACGGGGAAACCCGAGATCGACTGCTGTCATTGCCACCAGACTAACCCCGGATCGGGGGAAAACCGACTGTCTAGAATGTCTTTCGCAAAGAATCGGTTTCTTCCCGAAGGGTTTTCCGGATGGCGAAATACCCGCTCTCGGCGGAGGAAATGGCCCGCTTCGCCCATCTCGGCAGGGAAGGCAGCACGCTGACCGTGCTCCGGCAAGCGCACATCGCCGAGCGGATGGGCCTGTCGGCCACCGACCACAAAGCCCTCGAACTCATCGGACAGACGCCGGGACCGTTGACAGCGGGCAGGATCGCCGAACTGACCGGCCTGTCGACAGGCGCTGTGACCGGCGTCATGGACAGACTCGAGAAGGCCGGTCTCGCCCGCCGCGTCCGCGACACCGCCGATCGCCGGAAAGTCCTGATAGAGGTCGTTCCCGGCGCCATGGACCGCCACGCGCCGCTCTTCGAATCCGCGTACACGACCATGAAGGCGCTCCTTGAGGAGTTCTCTCCGGAGGAGCGGAAAGTGCTGGAGCGTTTCCAGAGCGCGTTGCTCGATGGCCTCCGCGACGAACTGCTCGGCAATTCCTCGCGGTCGTAGCTTTTCCGCATCTGCGCCAAGTATCCTCCTGGCATGCCGCAATTTCGGTTGTCTGAAGCCGCTCGCCTGCTCGGAGTCAGTGACGACACCGTCCGCCGCTGGGTGCGCGCGGGCCAGTTGACCGCGTTCGACGACTCGGCGGGCCGCAAGGTCGTCGACGGCGCCGAACTCGCCGCGTTCGCCAAGGCGCAGGCCGAACAGCCCGAGGATCCCTCGACCGTCGGCCGTTCCGCGCGCAACCGGTTCGTCGGCCTGGTCACCGAGGTCATCACGGACAAGGTGATGGCGCAGGTCGAACTGCAATGCGGTCCGCATCGCGTGGTCTCCCTGATGAGTGCCGAAGCCGTCCGCGAACTCGGGCTGCGGCCGGGGGTGCTCGCGGTCGCCGTCGTCAAGGCGACCACCGTCGTGATCGAAACCCCGGAAGGAAGCCGATGAGGAGACTCGTTCCAGCCCTGCTCGCGCTGGCACTGGCCGCGACGGCCTGCGGTTCGGAGCAGCAGCCCGTCACCGCGACGATCGAGTCGAGCACGCTGACGGTGTTCGCGGCGGCGTCGCTGACCGAGTCGTTCGGGGCGCTGGGCAAGCGGTTCGAGGCGCAGAACTCCGGGGTGACCGTGAAGTTCAGTTTCGAGGGCTCCTCGGCACTGGTCCAGAAGCTGACCCAGGGCGCGAAGGCGGACGTGTTCGCCTCCGCCGACCAGGCCAATATGGACAAAGCCGCCAAGGGTGAGGTGCTCGACGGGCAGCCGTCGGTGTTCGCCACCAACCGGCTCGCCATCGCCGTCGGCAAGGGGAATCCCAAGGGCATCAAGGGGCTCGCGGATCTGGCGAAGGACGGGCTGACCGTGGTCGTCTGCGCGCCGCAGGTGCCGTGCGGGGCGGCGGCGAAGAAGGTGCAGCAGTCGTCCGGGGTCACGCTCAAGCCGGCGAGTGAGGAGCAGGACGTCAAGTCGGTGCTCGCGAAGGTGCAGTCGGGCGACGCCGACGCTGGGCTCGTCTACGTCACCGACGCGACGTCGGCGGCCGCGAAGGTGGACAAGGTGGACTTCCCCGAGTCGGCGGGCGCGATCAACAACTACCCGATCGCGGTGGTGAAGGACGCTCCCCAGGCTCACCTCGCCGGGTTGTTCAGGGACTTCGTCCTCAGCGCGGAGGGCAAGCAGGAGCTGGCGAAGGTCGGTTTTGGCGCGCCCTGATCCCGCAACTAGTCACCTACTTGCGATGGATGTGCGCGCAAGACGGCACCGAATCGCGGGGGCCGGGGTCCCATGGGTGCTCTGGCCGCCGGCCGTGTGCGCGCTGGCGCTGGTGGTGCTGCCGGTCGTCGGCCTGCTGGTGCGCTCGGATCTGAGCCGGTTCCCGAGTCTCATCGCTTCGCCGTCGTCGCTGAACGCGCTCAAGCTGTCGCTGATCACGGCCGGACTGTCCACTGTGGCCTGCGTGCTGTTCGGCGTCCCGCTCGCCGTCGTGCTCGCGCGCTCGCGGGCGCGCGGCATCCGCGTACTGCGCGCGGTGGTGCTGCTGCCGCTCGTCCTGCCGCCGGTGGTCGGCGGCCTCGCGCTGCTGTACCTGCTGGGCCGCAAGGGTTTCCTTGGCATCCTGGTGACTACTTTGACCGGCGAGCAGGTGCCGTTCACCACGGCCGCGGTGGTCATCGCGCAGACGTTCGTCGCGATGCCGTTCCTCGTGGTCAGCCTCGAAGGCGCCCTGCGCGGCGCCGGTGACCGCTACGAACGGGTCGCCTCGACGCTTGGCGCGAAGCCGTGGACGGTGTTCCGCCGGGTCACACTGCCGTTGCTGATGCCCGCCCTCGGCTCGGGAATCGTGCTGAGCTTCGCGCGGGCCTTGGGCGAGTTCGGCGCCACGATCACCTTCGCGGGCAGCCTGGAAGGCGTGACCCGGACCCTGCCGCTGGAGGTCTACACCCAGGCCGAGGTCGACGTCGACAGCGCCGTGGCGCTCGCGTTGCTGCTCATCCTGGTCGCCGTCGCGGTGATCGCGCTCGCCCGGCCGCGCGCACTCGAAGGAGTCCGGTCGTGACCCTTTCGGCCGAGATCGCGCTCCGGCGCGGCGAGTTCGCTTTGGACGTCGAGTTCGACGTACCCGACGGCGGTGTGCTCGCCCTGCTCGGCCCGAACGGGTCGGGGAAGTCCAGTGTGCTCGGTTGCCTCGCCGGGCTGCTCCGCCCGGATCGGGCGCGGATCACCTTGGACGGCCGCGGCCTGGCAGGGCTGCCGCCGCACGCGCGCGGCATCGGCCTGCTCTCCCAGGACGCCCTGCTTTTCCCGCATCTGTCCGCTTTGGACAACGTCGCCTTCGCGCCGCGCTCGACCGGCGCCGGACGCGCCGAGGCGAAGCGGCGTGCGCGGGAGTGGCTGACCGAAGTGGACGCGCTCGAACTGGCCGATCGCAAGCCCGCGCAGCTCTCCGGTGGCCAGGCCCAGCGGGTCGCGATCGCGCGAGCGCTGGCTGCCGAGCCGGGGCTTCTGCTGCTCGACGAGCCCTTCGCCGCTCTTGACGTCGACGCGGCACCCGCCATCCGCGGCCTGCTCCGACGGGTGTTGCGCTCCGGACCGCCGACCGTGCTGGTCACCCATGACCCGCTCGACGCGCTGGCGCTGGCCGACCACGTCGCCGTCCTCGACGGTGGCCGGATCGTCGAACGCGGCGAGACCCGGAAGGTCCTCGCGGCGCCGCGTACGGCGTTCACCGCGCGGATCGCCGGGCTGAACCTGGTGCCCGGCGTCGCCGTCGAGGGTGGTTTGCGCACGTCAGATGGGCAGTTGGCGGGGATTCCGGCGGAGGACGTCGTCGAGGGCGAAGCGGCCGTGGCCGTCTTCGCGCCCAGCGCCGTCGCCGTGTACCTGCGGGACGGCGAGCACCGGGGCAGCCCCCGCAACACCGTCGAGGGAATCGTCGACGCGCTCGAACCACACGGACCGGTGATCCGCGTCCGGGCCCGCGGTGACGACTGGGCGGCCGGTCTCGCCGCCGATCTGACCCCCGCCGCGGTCGCCGAACTGGCGCTCGAACCCGGGACACCGGTCAACCTTTCGGTCAAGGCGGCGTCCGTGGCTGTTCACGCCGTCGTGGATCATTAGGCCCGGACCCCGCCCCACCACCGCCCTCAACTGACAGGCTTCGCCTGGCTGTCTAGATTGAAGCCATGAACGAGCGCCGTTGGACGTACCTCAGCGACATGGATGGCGTGCTGGTCAAGGAGGAGCACCTCGTACCCGGCGCGGACGAGTTCCTCAAGGAGCTGCGCGCCAACGACATCGGCTTCCTGGTGCTGACCAACAACTCGATCTATACCCCGCGTGACCTGCGGGCGAGGCTTGAGCGGACCGGTCTCGACATCCCCGAGGAGGCCATCTGGACCTCCGCGCTGGCGACCGCCAAGTTCCTCGCGTCGCAGCGGCCGAACGGCTCGGCGTTCGTGATCGGCGAGGCCGGGCTCACCACGGCGCTGCACGAGGTCGGCTACGTGCTGACCGAACGCGACCCGGACTACGTCGTCCTCGGCGAGACGCGCACGTACAGCTTCAGCGCGATAACCCGCGCGATCAGGCTCATCGAGGGCGGCGCGAAGTTCATCGCCACCAACCCCGACGCCACCGGCCCCAGCGTGGAGGGCTCCATGCCAGCCACCGGCTCGGTCGCCGCGCTGATCGAAAAGGCGACCGGCCGCTCGCCGTACTATGTCGGCAAGCCGAACCCGCTGATGATGCGCTCGGCGCTGCGGCGGCTCGGCGCGCATTCGGAGTCGACGCTGATGATCGGCGACCGGATGGACACCGACGTCCACTCGGGAATCGAGGCCGGATTGCAGACGATCCTGGTGCTGACCGGCATCTCCAGCCGGGAGAGCGCCGAGCACTATCCGTACCGGCCGACCATGATCATCGACTCGATCGCCGATCTGGTCGGGCGCACCGGCGACCCGTTCGGTGAAGGCTGAGCGAGGCGGCGGCGGGAGCAGGGATTATCGTCACAGAGATGCACGACGATCAGCCTCCGTCCCCGACCTATGTGGTCGGTGACGTGCACGGACACCGGGACGAGCTGGCCGGGGCGCTCCGGGAGAAGGGGCTGCTCGACGCCGACGACGACTGGGCCGGTGGTGAAGCGACCCTCTGGTTCCTCGGCGACTTCGTCGACCGGGGTCCCGACGGCGTCGGCGTCATCGACCTGGTGATGCGGCTGGAACGGCAGGCCGCCAAGGCGGGCGGGCACTGCGGGACGCTGCTGGGCAACCACGAGATCCTGCTGCTCGGGATGTACCACTTCGGCGACACGGAGGTGCCGTCCGACTTCGGGCCGCGCAGCTTCGCGCGCAGCTGGGAGATCAACGGCGGGCTGCTCGCCGACCAGGACCGGCTCACGCCGCAGCACATCGAATGGCTGAGTTCACGCCCGATGCTGACGCTGGCCGCCGACCACCTGCTGATGCACTCGGACACGCTGGAGTACCTCGACTGGGGTGCCGACATCGACGAGATCAACGCTCGCGGCCGCGAGATCCTCGAAGGCAGCGACATCCAGGCCTGGTGGGACGTGTGGCGGCGGATGACCACGCGCTACGCCTTCCGCGGCCCGGAAGGCGCCGACGTCGCGCAGCAGCTGATGGACCGGCTCGGCGGCGAGCGGATCGTGCACGGGCACAGCGTCATCGCCGACCAGCTCGGCATCCACCCGGCGCAGATCGAGGGGCCTTATCTCTACGCGGGCGGGAAGGCGCTGGGGATCGACGGCGGGTTGTTCGTCGGCGGCCCTTGCCTGATCATTTCGCTGCCGTGGGAGCCCGAGGACTGAGCCTTACGGCAGCTCCACGATCTCCTTGCCCAGCGGCATCAGCGAGACCGGGATCATCTTGAAGTTCGCCACGCCCAGCGGGATCCCGATGATCGTGATGCACAGCGCGACGCCGGTCAGCACGTGCCCGATCGCGAGCCACAGCCCGGCGAAGAGGAACCAGATGACGTTGCCGATCGTCGACGCCGCCCCGGCGTCGTGCCGGTCGACCACCGTGCGGCCGAACGGCCACAGTGCGTAGGCCGCGATCCGGAACGACGCCAACCCGAACGGGATGGTGACGATCAGGATGCAGCAGATGATGCCGGCGACGATGTAGCCCAGTGCCATCCACAGGCCGCACAGCACGAGCCAGATGACGTTCAGGATCAGGCGCATCAGACGTGCAACTCCCCACTGGCCACGGTGACCGCTTGCCCCGAAAGCAGGACGCGGTCGCCTTCGAGATTCATCCGCACGATGCCACCGCGCGCCGAGGCCTGCTCGCCGACGAGCTCGTCCCTGCCGAGGCGTGCGGCCCAGTACGGCGCCAGGACACAGTGCGCGGAGCCGGTCACAGGGTCTTCGTCGATGCCGATGCCCGGCGCGAAGTACCGGGTGACGAAGTCGATCCCGTCGAGGTCGCCCGGGGCGGTGACCATCAGCCGTCCGGTCCAGTGCGCGCGCAGCGCGGCCAGGTCGAGGTCGAGCGATCGGACCATCGCGGCGTCGTCCACCACCGCGAACAGGGTCTGGCGACCGCGTCCGACGTACTCGAACGAGACGCCCGGCAGGATCGAGGACAGGTCGTCGTCCGATTCCCGGGGCGGATCCGACGGGAAGTCCATCGACACCCAGCCGTCTTCGGCGCGGCAGCGCAACTCGCCGCTTCTCGTCGTGAAGGTCTGCTCGCCGCCCAGGACGTGCGTGGTCGCCAGCGTCGCGTGCCCGCACAGGTCGACCTCGGTCTCCGGCGTGAACCAGCGAAGCGACTTCGGCCCTTCACCGCCGACCTCGACGAAGGCCGTCTCGGCGTGCTTCAACTCGGCAGCGACGGACCGCATCCAACCCGCGTCGCCCGGCGAGTCCAGCAGCACGACACCGGCGGAGTTGCCGGCGAAGGCCTCGGAGGTGAAGGCGTCGACGATGTAGAGGCGCATGATCCCGACGATATCGGCCACGGCCGGACCCGGCCTCCGGGTTTCCCCTGAGGTGGTCTCCACTTGCAGGTGTCCCTGGTCACCGGCGCTTTCTAGACTCGACGCGTCGATGCCGCCGAACGCAGGAGTCTCCATGCCCGACGCCCCAGCATTACCGAGTTACGCATCGGGAATCTCGGCCACCCCGCTGCTGGGGGACACCATCGGCGACAACTTCGACCGCACCGTCGCCGCCTTCGGTGACCGGGACGCGCTCGTCGACCGGGCGGCCGGAAAACGCTGGACCTACAACGAACTCGCCGCCGAGGTGAACGCGCTCGCGCTGGGCCTGCTGGACCTCGGGATCGCCAAGGGCGACCGCGTCGGCATCTGGTCGCCGAACCGCGCGGAGTGGACGCTCACCCAATATGCGACCGCGAAGATCGGCGCGATCCTGGTCAACATCAACCCGGCGTACCGCTCGCACGAACTCGAGTACGTGCTGAACCAGGCCGGGATCAAGCTCATCGTGGCCGCGAACTCGTTCAAGACCTCGGATTACGCGGGCATGATCGCCGAAGCCGGGCCGAAATGCCCAGCGCTGGAACACGTCGTGCTGCTCGACAGCCCCGCGTGGCCGTCGCTGCTGGAGATCGGCGGCAAAGCCGACCGCGCGCCGCTGACCAAGCGGCAAAGCGAGTTGTCCGCGGACGACCCGATCAACATCCAGTACACCTCCGGCACGACGGGCTTCCCCAAGGGCGCCACGCTGAGCCACCACAACATCCTGAACAACGGCTACTTCGTCGGCGAACTCTGCAACTACACCGAAGCCGACAAGATCTGCATCCCCGTGCCCTTCTACCACTGCTTCGGCATGGTGATGGGCAATCTCGCCGCCACCAGCCACGGCGCGTGCATGGTCATCCCGGCGCCCGCGTTCGAACCGAAGGCCACCCTAGAGGCCGTCGCGGCCGAGAAATGCACGTCCCTGTACGGGGTTCCGACGATGTTCATCGCCGAACTGGCCGACCCTGACTTCGAGTCCTACGACCTCTCCTCGCTGCGCACCGGGATCATGGCGGGCTCGCCCTGCCCGGTCGAGGTGATGAAGCAGGTCATCGAGCGGATGGGCATGGCGGAGGTGTCGATCTGCTACGGCATGACCGAGACGTCGCCGGTGTCCACGCAGACCCGCGCGGACGATTCGGTGGAGCGGCGGGTGTCGACGGTCGGGCGGGTCGGGCCGCATCTGGAGGTCAAGGTCGTCGATCCGGAGACCGGGCTGACCGTGCCGCGCGGGGAGCCGGGCGAATTCTGCACGCGCGGCTACTCGGTGATGCTCGGTTACTGGGAGCAGGCGGACAAGACGGCCGAGGCGATCGACGCGGCGCGATGGATGCACACCGGCGACCTCGCGATCATGGACGCCGACGGGTACGTCACCATCACCGGCCGGATCAAGGACATGGTCATCCGCGGCGGGGAGAACCTGTACCCGCGTGAGATCGAGGAGTTCCTCTACACCCACCCGGACATCCTCGACGCACAGGTCATCGGCGTCCCCGACGTGAAGTACGGCGAGGAACTGATGGTGTGGGTCCGCCTGCGCGAGGGCGCGCCACCGCTGACGGCCGAGGCGCTGCGGGAGTTCTGCGAGGGGAAACTGGCGCGCTACAAGATCCCGCGCTACGTCCACGTCGTCGAGGATTTCCCGATGACGGTGACCGGCAAGGTGCGCAAGGTCGAGATGCGGGAGCAAGCGATCGGCATCCTCGGACTGGAGGCGGCGGCCTCGACCGAACACGCTTGACACTTTAAGGCAACCTGTCACAGGACTGAGGCGTGTTCCTTGTGCGGCAGGAAGTTCCGCAGAGCGCGGGACAGTGGGGGCCGCCTAGGGGAAACATGTCCATCCAACGGGGTAAACGTCTATTGGCCACGTTCGCGGTGGCCGCGGCACTTCCGCTCTCCCTGCCCGCGGTCGCGAGCGCGGCGGCCGGGCCGGTCGATCTCGGCCTGTTGCCAGGTGACGAGATGACGACGGTGACGGCGGTCGGTGACCGGGGGCAGCTCGTCGGGGAGTCCTGCAGCACCGAGCCGCATACGCATTTCTGCACGGCGGTGAAATGGGACCGGAGCGGCCGGATCTCCCGGCTGGCGTCCCTGCCCGGCGGCTTCGGATCCCCGAAGGCGATCAACGGGAGCGGGGTGGCCGTCGGCAACTCGACCGGAATGGACCTGAGCACGCGGGCCGTGCGCTGGTCCCCGGACGGCGCGATCACCGAACTGCCGGCGTCCCCGGGCGGCCGGACCTGGGAGGCGACGGGGATCAGCACGCTCGGCGTCATCGTCGGATCGGGTCAGGACGCCGACAGCCGCCAGCACGGGCTGCGCTGGGACCCGTCCGGGAACGTCACGGTGCTCGCCGCCCCGCCGATGGCGAGGAGCTACTACGCGACCGCGATCACCCGTGACGGGCGGTTCATCGCCGGACAGATGTCCGGGGCCGACGGCAGCAACCGGGTCTTGCGCTGGAACGCCGCCGGCGAGGTCACCGTGCTCGGTCCCGCGGACGAGTACAGCACGTTCGGCGAGCTGAACGCCTCCGGCGAGATCGTCGGCAGGACCACGATCAACGACCGGTACGCGGCGGTGAAGTGGACCGCGGACGGCCGCATGATCGAACTCGGCTGGATGAACTCGTACGCCACGGAGGCATTGGGGCTCAACGGTTCCGGGGTCTCGGTGGGCATGGGTTACGTCGATGCCTCGGGCACCCCGGCCCCGGTGCGGTGGGCCGCCGACGGGACGATGACCCTGCTGGCGCCCACCGACGGCCAGGCCGAGGACATCGACCCGCGTGGCCGGATCGTCGGCAGGGCGGGCAACGCCGCGCTCTGGGACGCGAACGGGGTGCGGACCGACCTCGGAACGCTGCCGGGCGGCGGTTTCAGCCGGGCGCAGCTGATCGGTCTCGACGGGACGATCGCGGGTGGCGCGGTCGCCGCGGACGGCAACTGGCACGCCGTCTACTGGCCCGCGAAGTAGGTCCGTGAAGGCCTCCTTCCCTACTTTCAGGGTCAGGGTTCCGGCAAAGTCGCAGAGCTGCTGATCAGTGCTGCTCTTGGTAATCCGGGCTTGGCATCGCTAGTGCCCGCAAGGGTCGAGTGGGGAGGATTCCGGACGTTGAACGTCCGGAATCCTCCCCGCTCAGGGGGCTCCGCAACCGGTGTGACCCGTGACGGTGAAGGAATGGGGACACTGAACGTCCCCATTCCTTCATCGTCAGCCTCATGCAGGCGGCGAATAGCCGACTGAACTGCAAGATCTCGACTTTGTCGGGGCCCTGACTTTCAGGGTAGGGAAGGAGGCCTTCACGGCATGCTAAGCCGTCACAGCGGCAGCGGCCGCGGCGATCGCCTTCGCGTCTTCTTCACCGAAGGTCTCTTCGAGGTTCTCCGGTGAGTAGTCGAGGTCGATCTGCTCCACCGGCATCCCGCGCGCGGACTCGATCGCGCCGAGACGGCGCTGCGCCCGGTCGGCCGCGTACTGGATGATCTCCTCCGGGTCGGTGTCGAATGGGACCTCCTCGAACTGGTCCTGTACCCACTGGATCATGTTGAGCGCGTGGGGAAGCAGCTCACCCATGCGTTGCTGCACCGCGTCCCAGAGCGAGTCGTCGGCGGCGACGTGACGGCGGCAGGTGAAGGTGCCCCAGGCCATGTGGCGGCGTTCGTCGTCGCCGATGCGGCGCACGAGTTCCTGCATACCCGGCAGGATGTCGTGCTGCGTGCAGATCAGCTGCCACGAGTAGTACCCGGTCAGCGCGAGGCTGCCTTCGATGACGTGGTTGTAGGTGACGCTCGCGCGGATCTGGTTGAGCGGGCTGGGATCGTCCTCCAGCGCCCGCAGCGACCGCGGCAGCTCTTCGTAGAAAAGCTTGCGGTAGTGGGGATTCTCGGCGACGTACGGATGCAGGTCCTCGGTCAGCCCGACGGCGTCCATCCAGCGCCGGAACACCTCGGTGTGCTTGGCCTCTTCGAAACAGAACTGCGTCAGGTACATCTCGTCGCCGAACCGGCCGGTCGCGGACATCGCCCGCATGAACGGCTGGATGTCTTCGGTGACCGCCTCTTCCCCCGCGATGAACTGCGCCACGAGGTATGTCGCTGACCGCTGCTGGTCCGGGTTGAGGGTGTCCCAGCCCTCGCGTTCGCGGGAGAAGTCGATGCCGGCGGGATTCCAGAACTTCTTGTTGCCCTTGACGAACAGCCGTAGCGGGAACGAGTCCCAGTTCAGCCCGCCCTTGCGCAGTGAGGAAAACCCGGTCCGCAGCTCAGAGAGCGTATCGGTCACAATGCCTCCTTCGAATCGTGGGTCAGCGCCCGTATCGCGGGCGCCAGAACTGCGACGACGGAGGCCGCCGCCTCGTCGGCCGAATGCGTCGGCATGACGAGATGGGACAGGGAAAGCCGCACGACGGTCTCCGCCAGCAGCGCGGCCGACTCCGTCGAAAGCGACGGCTCGAACTCGCGGTACTGCCCGGTCGCGACCTCGGTGGCGGCGGTCAGGATCGGTTCGCCCTTGGTGGTGAGCAGCGGCAAGAGGTCTTCACCGGCCCCGGTCCCCAGCGCGGTGGCGACGAGACGGTTCTCGCGGGCGTGCTCGATCGTGTAGACGACGGCCTCGCGGATTCCGTCGAGGAGGTCTTGCGCGTCCTCGACGCGCAGCCGGATGCCCTCCAGGAACTCCGAAGTCGTCCGGAGCACGACGGCCTGGGCTAGCGCGGCTTTGTTGCCGAACTCGTTGTAGACGGTCTGCCTGCTGACTCCGGCATGCGCGGCGACGTCCGCCATTCGCAGCGCCGTGAAGCCGCGCTCGGTGAGCAGTTCGGTGGCGGCGTCGAGGAGAGCCTCCCGCAGTGAGGCCTTGGTCCGATCGGTGAAGCTCGTGATCTCGCCCACACTCCCAGCTTGACACAGGACGCGCGCATGTCAAAGGAGTTGACGAGTACCTGTCCGGTGTAAATGAGTCGGTGGTGGCGGCTACCGTGGCGGTGTGGGCATCACCGTGGGGTTCGACCTCGACATGACACTGATCGATCCGCGGCCGGGCATGGTCGCGGTGATGAACGCGCTCGGCGTGGAATCCGGTCTGCCGCTGGACGGCGAGTTCTTCGCGGCCAACCTCGGCCCGCCCCTCGACGACAGCCTGCGCGGGTTCGGGGCGCCGGAAGAGCGCATCCCGGAACTGGTGACGCGGTTCCGCGCGATGTACCCGGAGACCGTCGTGCCGGTGACGGTGGCGCTGCCCGGGGCTGCCGAAGCACTGCACGCGGTCCGCGAAGCAGGCGGGCGCACCGTCGTCGTCACCGGGAAGTACGGGCCCAACGCGAAACTGCACTTGGACGCCCTCGGTCTCGAGGTCGACGTCCTCGTCGGAGAGCTGTGGTCGACACAGAAAGCGGCCGCGCTCACCGAGCACGGCGCCAGTGTCTATGTGGGGGACCATCTCGGTGACGTCCGCGGCGCGCTGGCGGCGGGCGCGGTACCCGTCGGGGTGACGACAGGCCCGTGCACCAAGGCGGAACTGCTCGCGGAAGGAGCCGACGTGGTGTTCGACTCCCTGACCGAGTTCCCCGGCTGGTTCAGCTCTTTCGGCGAGCCTCGCGAACCAGCGCGATCAGGCCGAGGGCCAGACCCAGCGGAGTGATCACGCCCGCCGCGGCGGACAGCCACACCGGGAGGTTCTCCAGCCCGGCGGCGAACAGGACGAACACGGCTGTGACGGCGATCATGCCGATCGCGAACAGGCCGATGCCCACGCGCATGAGGATGGGCTTGCCGGGCTTTTCGGGGACGGCCACGGCGGCCTCCTTTGCTGCGGTCTCCATGAAGCAGAGGGTATCCGCCGGTATCGGCTTCTCCACAGGGCATGTGTCGAGATACGCTTATGGGACGCGCGCCCTGGGTACGCCCCCGGGCGCGTTCGTTGTGAGCGGGACAGCAAAGGACTGGTGAGAGAAGTGCCGACCGGCAAGGTCAAGTGGTACGACGCGGAGAAGGGTTTCGGTTTCGTCACCCAGGATGGGGGCGCCGACGTCTACATCCGTAAAGCCGCGCTGCCGCAGGGCGTCGAAGGGCTCAAGGCGGGCCAGCGCCTCGAGTTCGGTGTCGCCGACGGCCGCCGCGGCCCTCAAGCGCTCTCTGTCCGCCTGCTGGACCCGCCGCCCTCGGTCGCCGAGGCGCGCCGCCGTCCCGCCGAGGAGCTGCACGGGCTCATCGAGGACATGATCAAGCTGCTCGAGCTCAAGGCGCAGCCGGATCTGCGGCGCAACCGCTACCCGGACCGCAAGAACACCAAGCAGATCGCCGAGATCATGCGCGCCGTCGCCCGGGATCTCGATCCCTGATCGGCACCCAGCCGGTGTTATGAACGGTCCGTTCATTACAAATCCTGTTATGAACGGACCGTTCATAACAGGATTTGTCGTTGGGCCCGAGGCACGTCAGGTGTCGTGGCGAGGTAGCGAAGGACTCTTTCACTACCTTCAGGGTAGGCAAGGAGGCCTTCAAGACCTGGTGAACTAGAGGGTGGGCGGTTCCACCTGGAGCGACCAGATCGCCGTGGTGACCGCTTCCGCGTCCTCCGGACGTCCCGTCTGGCTGATCACCGAAGCCTGCGCCACCTCGACGACGAGGATCTGGTCGTCGGGCCGGGGTGTCGTCACGGTGTAGGCGAACCGGTCCAGCGACGTGATGATGTCCTGCTTCAGTTCCTGCGGCTCGCCCTTGCCGTTCACGTACTGCACCGTGACCTTCCACGGCGTTTCCGCGATCCCGCTCGGCACCGAGATCTGCACCGGCTTCCCCGGCCGGACGCGCAGCTTGCCCGCGGCGTCGGGTTTGGTGGTGCACTGGGCGCTCGCGACGTCGCAGGACGCCAGCGGGGTGACGTTCACCGTCTTCCCGTCGGCGAAGAAGGTCACCTCTTCGGGGCCGGGGGCCGAGCAACCGGCCACCACGAAACCACCCGCCGCGAGCAGGGCCAAAATACGAAGTCGCCGCATACGGTGAAGATTACGAGCCCGGCCGCCACCGGGAGTCACCGGCCTCCGACGGGATGGGTGTTTCGCTGGTCGGCTGTGGGCGCAGCGGCCGGTCGCCGCCGAGACCCGGGATCAGCGAGGTCCCGCGCCGGACCATGAACGTCTGCGTGAAGCCGACGGCCAGCAGGATCGACAGCACGAGGAACCCGATCCAGTACGTCGGCGGCAGCAGAAGGCCGACGGCGCCGCCGAAGCACCAGGCCATTTGCAGCACGGTCTCGGATCGCCCGAACGCCGACGCGCGCGACTCTTCCGGCAGGTCTTCCTGGATGACGGCGTCGAGGCTGATCTTCGCCAGCGCGCTCGCGGTCGCGCCGACGAGCGCGACGATCGCCGCCGTCGCCAGTCCCGCCGCCACGGTGGCGATGACCGCGATGCCAAGACAGGCCCCGACACAGGCCAGGATCACCTGATCCGGTTTGCCGAAGTGCAGCCGCGAACCCAGCGCGTTGCCGAGGAAACCACCGGCACCGGCCGCGGCGCCGATGATGCCGAGCAGCAGCAACTGGTCGAACGGGCTCTGCCCGCTGCCCTCGGCCTGTGCCTTCACCGCGAACGCGGAGAACATCATCAAGAACCCGGTCAGCACGCGGACGGTGCCGTTGCCCCACAACGAGACGACGATCTGGCGCCCCATCGGCTGCCGCTGCTTCTTGATCCGCCGTTCGGGATGCGCGGACAGCGACGCCGGGACCTCGCCCTCGGTCTTCTCGACCCACGACGGGATCCGCATCGACTGCACGGCGGCGGCGACACAGATCACCATGGTGAACCACAGCGCGCCCTGAGAACCCCAAATCCCGTTGAACCCGCTCGCCAGCGCGCCGAACACACCGGCGGCGACCAGGCCGAACACGGTGAGCCGGGCGTTCGTCTTCGAAAGGGTGATCTCGGGTGGCAGCACCCGGGGCGTCATCGCCGCCTTGAGCACGGTGAACGACTTCGACAGCACCATCATGCCCAGCGCCGCCGGGTACAGGAGCCAGTCGTCGAAGTGCAGTGCCATCACGATGGCCATCAGCGCCTGACCGGCCGAGGACACGCACATCGCGAGCCTGCGGCCGCGCTGGATCTTGTCCAGCGCCGGGCCGATCACCGGCGCCACCAGCGCGAACGGGGCGATCGTGATGAGCAGGTAGAGCGCGACCTTCCCCTTGCTCTCCCCGCTGGTGGCGGCGAAGAACAGGGTGTTGGCCAGCGCGATCGCCATCGCGGCGTCGCTGGCGTAGTTCAGCATCACCGCGTACGTCAGCGAAGTCAGGCCCGATTTGTCGGCGCCGTCCGCCTTCGTCGCGCGCTGGAACGCGCCGACGGCCTGCCCGGTGAGCTGACGGCTGCGCATCGCCGCGACCCGGGTGACCGTGATCTTCTTCGGCAGCTTCGGCATCGATCCCGCACGCGGCGGGACAGCGGTCGTCGGATGCTCCTGTGGCAGTTCCTCGGCGCCGCGCGGCTCGCCCGCGTAACCGCCGGTGTCGTAGTGCTCGTACTCGCCGCTGCCCGGCGGGTGCTCGTCGTAGAACCCGGCGGGACGACGCCGGACGGGTTCGGTCTGCCGCTGCGAAGGATCGGGGTACGGCCGCGCGCCGCGCGGCGGTGTCCGAGGCGGGGGCGGCGGTGGTGGCTGGTGGTGCCCCATCGGGATCGCGCTGGTGCGTGCCTCGTCGGCGGTCGGCCCGGCCGGATGCGGCTGGTAGTGCGGGTGGGGCTGCGGCTGGGGGCGGGCCGCGCGGGGCGGGACCGGCGGCACCGGCTGCTGGTCGACCCGGGTCGGCGGCGGCGCGGACCAGCTGCGCGCCTGGGGCGCGCCGGGCTCCGGCGTCCACTTCCGCTTGCTCTTGCGGCCGCGCTCCTTGCCCGACCGGCCGGAACGCGTGCCGTCGGGTCCAGAGTTCGAGCCGAAGATTCCCACCCTTCAATCCTGCCTTACGCAGGGACCGCTTCGCGCGTTCACCACTGCATTCGTCTAGGTCCGGACGAATGTCACCCGGAACATCTTGGGCCAGAGCTTGCCGGTGAGCAGGAATTCGTCGGTCCCTGGCACCGCCGCGATGCCGTTGAGGACGTCGGCGGAGCTTCGTTCTTCGGGAGTGAGGAGCCCGGACGCGTCGATCTCGCCGGTGACCCGCCCGGACGCGGCGTCGATCCGCAGGATCTTGTCCGTCTGCCAGACGTTCGCGTACACCGAGTCCCCGACGCACTCCAGTTCGTTCAGCTGGTCACGCCCGACATCGACGCTGCCAGTCGGCGCGAAGGACGCGGGATCGCGGAACGTCAGCTTCGACGAGCCGTCGCTCATCACCAGCCGCCCGTCGTGGTGGCACAGGCCCCAGCCCTCGCCGGTGTAGTCGACGCGCCTGCGCTCGGCCAGCGTCTTGGCGTCGCGTTCGATCGCGACGCCGTCCTGCCAGGTGATCTGCCAGGCCGTCGGCCCGAGCACGGTGATGCCTTCGCCGAACAGCCCCGGCAGTTCCTGGCGGACCGACGGCGCCGCGCCCGCGGGCCCGGCCCGCATCGACGACTTCCCGACCAGGCCGGTCCCTTCGTACAGCGTCTCGCCGGAGAACTCGAGGCCCTGGGTGAACGCGGCCGTGTCATGGGGCAGGGACGAAAGCACCCGCACCTTGAGGTTCTCCGGCGCGGGCGGGGCGGCGTCGCTCACCGGCGCGGCGGCGCAGCCACCGAGGACGGCGGCCAGCAGGAGCGAGGTGGTCGTCAGCGTGCGCACGCGGACAGCCTGACACGGACCGCGATATCGCGTGCGGCAGAATGGGGGCATGACCCTGCTGTTGACCCTGGACGACGGCTCTATCCAGCGCAAACTCGCCGAGGCGGTCGATCTCGCCCGCGCGGCGGTGCTGGAGGACGCCGGTGCCGAGCAGGTCGGCGCGCACGTCGGCGTCGACCGGGAGGACGCGGTTTCCGCGAGTCACCTGTTCGAGGCGACCGTGTCGGGTTATCGAGGTTGGCGCTGGTCGGTCACGGTCGCGCTCGCCGGCGAGGAAGAGCCGATCACGGTCAGCGAGGTCGTGCTGATCCCGGGGCCGGAATCGCGCGTCGCCCCGGCGTGGGTGCCGTGGGATCGCCGCGTCCAGGCCGGCGACCTCGGCGTCGGCGACATCTTCCCGGTGGAGAAGGACGACCCGCGGCTCGCTCCGGCGTACCTGGCGTCCGACGACCCCGCGGTCGAAGAGGTCGCCATGGAGACCGGTCTCGGCCGGGTCCACGTCCTTTCCCGGCACGGCAGGCTCGACGCCGCCGCCCGCTGGCACGACGGCGAATTCGGCCCGCGGTCGGATATGGCGCGCAGCGCGCCGGACGTCTGCGGCAGCTGCGGGTTCTTCGTGTCGCTCGCGGGATCGCTCAGCGCGGCCTTCGGCGCGTGCACCAATGACATCTCCCCGGCGGACGGTCACGTCGTCGACGTCGCGTACGGCTGCGGCGCGCACTCCGAGATCGAGGTCGAGGTGACCTCGTCGGTGCCGGTGGCGGAACTGGTCTACGACGACTCGCTGATCGACTTCGAGCCTGAGGTTCCCGCCGAACCCGAGCCCGAGCCCGAGACCGCCGAGGTCCAGCCGGAAGCCGACGCCGAAAGCGCCAGTGAGCACTGACCCGTTCGGTACCGAGCGGCTCCGTGCCGCCGTCCTGCGCGCCTGGGCGGATTCGCCGACGCGGTTCACCGAGGACACCAACACCGAGAACGATCTGCGCGTCGGCGGCTACCGCGACCGGTTGTTCGTCGAGCTGGCGCAGAACGCCGCCGACGCCGCGCTGGCCGCCGGTGCGCGTGGCAGGCTCCGGGTGTCCGTTGTGGACGGTGAGCTGAGATTCGCCAACACGGGCGCGCCACTGGACGCGCGCGGTGTCGAATCCCTTGCTTCCCTTCGTGCTTCCGGCAAGGGTGAAGAGACCGTCGGCCGCTTCGGTGTCGGGTTCGCCGCCGTGCTCACGGTTTCCGCCGAACCGCGGATCGTTTCGGCGACCGGCGGGGTCGCGTTTTCCGCGGACCGCACGCGTACCGAATCCGCCCGCACCGGCGACGTCTCCGTACTCCGGCTCCCGTGGCCGGTTGGCGGCGACGAACCGCCCGTACCCGAAGGTTTCACCACCGAGGTCCGGCTTCCGGTGCGCGAGGGCGTCGACCTTCCCGCGTTGCTGGCGGATCTGAAGAACGACATCGGCGATCTGCTGCTCACCCTGTCCTGGCTGGAGAGCATCGAGGTCGAGGGCGGTGCCTGGCACCGCACCGATCTCGGGGACGGCGTCGTCGAACTCTCGTCTCCGGACGGCTCCGCCGAGCACTGGCAGGTCCACCGCGGCGAGGTCGTCTGGGCCGTCCCGCTCGACGGATCCGGTTCACCGCGTCCGCTCGGCGAGGACGTCCTGCACGCCCCGACGCCGACCGATGACGAACTTTCCCTGCCCGCCAGGCTGATCGCGACGCTGCCGATCGAGCCGTCGCGCCGACGCGCGCTGCCGGGGCCGGAGCTGACCGCGGCACTGAAGGGCGCCGCGCGGGAGTACGTCGATCTCGTCCGTTCCTTGCCCTCGAAGGAACGCCTGGCGCTCGTTCCCGGTGGCGGGTTCCCGCGTTCCACTGTGGACGGAACACTGCGCGAGGCCATCCTCGAAAATCTCACCGATTCGCCTTGGCTTCCCGCGCAAGCGGGTGACGACTTGCCGGGGCGTCAGGCGCGGGTCCTGTCGGTGGACGTGCCGGGGTTGGCGCCCCTGCTGGCCGATTTGGTGCCAGGATTGGTCTCACTGTCCGGTGTGGACCTTCGCGCTGTCGGCGCTCAGACCCTTTCGCCCGCCGAGGCCATCGAACTGCTGACCGGGGCCCAGCGCGAGCCGTCTTGGTGGCACTCGCTCTACGACGTGCTGCTCCCGGCGCTCGAAGCGCACGACCTCGCCAAGGACGATCTCGGCGCCCTGCCGGTCCCGATGTCGGACGGCCGCACCCTGCCCGGCGTGCGCGACGCGCTGCTCGTCGGCGGCTCGGCGGAACTGCTTGAACTCCTGTCCGATGTGGACATCATCGGACTCCGGCTCGTGCACCCGGCCGCTGCGCATCCGTTGCTGGAACGCTTGGGCGCCAAGCACTCCGAGGCGAGCGACCTGCTCGAAGCCGACGCGCTGAGCGCCGCCGTCGAACGCAGTGTCGAAGACGTCCAGTCCGGTTTGGACGGTATGGCGCTGGCAGGCGCGGTGCTCCGCCTGATCGCCGAAGTCGGCGACGACGCCCCCGAATGGGCGGGTGCCTTGGCGCTGCCGGGCGAAGACGGCTGGCGGCGCGCGGACGAACTCGTCCTGCCCACTTCGCCGCTGGGCGACATCTTCGACCCCGAAGTGTTCGAAGAAGACGGCGCGTTGTCCGTGCTGGACGAGGAATTCGCCGAAGACTGGCCGGTGGGCACACTCATCGCGGTCGGCGTGCTGGATTCCTTCGCACTGGTCACCGACGAAGACCCGCTGGAGCCGGACCACGGCCTGCCCGACGAACACGACTGGTGGGACTCGTCCGAACGGCCGCCGTCCCGGGTGCTCGCCGTGCGCGATCTCGACCTCGTCGCCGACGACGCCTGGCCCGAAGCCCTGCGGCTGCTGGCTTCCCGTCCGGAAACCTGGCGTGCCCTCACCGAACCCGGCGGGCATGCCGGCTGGTGGCTCGCGCGGTACGCGCTGCTGGACGGGCACGCGCCGCTCGACTGGCGTATGCCGGACGCCGCCGCGCTGGCCGGTCTCTACGACGTCGTCCCGGATTCGGGGCTGAGCAAGGAAATCCTGCTCGCCGCGGGGGTACGGACGGCGTTGGGAACCGAGACCGCCGAGGACGTCGAAGATCTGCTGGAGCGGCTCGGGGATCCGGAGCGCACGGTGAGTCCTGGGCTCGCTTCCCGGGCGCACGCCGTCCTCGCGGAAGCAGGAGTGGACGTCGAGGCGCCGGAGCGTGTCCGGGTCGCGGACGGTTCGGCCGCCGACGCCGGGAACGCCGTCGTGCTGGACGTGCCGTGGTTCGTCGCCGTGCTCGCGCCGGAGCGGATGGTCGTCTCGGCGAGTGGCGCTGGTGCGCTCGCGGAGCTGCTGGACCTGCCGCTGGCGAGCGGTCTCGACGCCAAGGTCACCGAAGACGGCGAGTTCGTGCCGTGGACGGAGCTTTCCGCGCTCCGGCTGGCCGCCGATCAGCTGGGTGTCGAGCTGCCCGAGGGCGGGGTGCTGCTGCACGAGGCGCTGACAGTGACCTTTGAGGACGCGGAGCACGACGTCGCCTGGTGGTCCGACGGCAGGCTGCACGCCGCCGATACCCCCGAAGGCCTCGGGCGGGCCTTCGCCTGGGCCACGGACCGGTGGGCCGATCGGCACGTCCTCACGGCCCTGCTCGACGACCCCTCGCCCTCCGCCCTCCTCAACTGACGCAATTAGTCCTCTAGTTGCGGTACTTGCGCAGGGCAACTACCGCAACTAGAGGACGAATTGCGGAGGAAATCAGAAGCGTTGGGCGGTTTTCGAGCCGCGCCGGGCGGCGGCGCGCTGCCACGCGATGATGGCGAGGCCGATGAAGCCGAGCACGAGGCCGGAGAGGGACGTCTGCACCCAGATGCCGTCGGTCACAAAGAACAGGACCACGGTCGCGACCGCCCAGAGCGCGGTACCTACGATCACGACCGGCGTCAGGTCGGTCAGCCGCTTCGGCAGTTCCGGCGTTGGCCGCAATGAACCGTTTACTTCCCCGGAATTGATCGATTCGCCCACGTGGGGAAGGGTACCCGGCAACGGGCGAAGGGTGGTACGCGATGGCGGAGCAGCGCACCCGGTCCACACTGGACCGGTACTTCAAGATCAGCGAGCGCGGCTCGACACCGGGCCGTGAGGTCCGCGGTGGGATCGTCACCTTCTTCACGATGGCGTACATCGTCGTCCTCAACCCGCTGATCATCGGCAGCTTCTCCGCTTCCGACGCCGGCGCGCACAAGGACGTGCTGGGCAACATCCTCCCCGTCCCGCAGGTCGCCGCGGTGACCGCGCTGGTCGCGGGCGTGCTGACCATCATCATGGGGCTGGTCGCGAACTACCCGTTCGCCATCGCCACCGGCCTCGGCATCAACAGCCTGATCGCGGTCACCTTCGCCTCGCAGATGACCTGGCCGGAGGCGATGGGCCTGGTGGTGATCGAGGGGCTGGTCATCGTCCTGCTGGTCTTCGCCGGGATCCGCACGGCGGTGTTCAACGCCGTCCCGCCACCGCTCAAATCGGCGATCGCCGTCGGCATCGGCCTGTTCATCTGCCTGATCGGCCTGGTCGACGCGGGATTCGTCCGGCGCGTCCCGGACGACGCGAAGACCACCGTGCCGGTCGGGCTCGGGATTAACG
Organism: Amycolatopsis sp. cmx-11-12; assembly: GCF_046269425.1. Taxonomy (NCBI): domain Bacteria; kingdom Bacillati; phylum Actinomycetota; class Actinomycetes; order Pseudonocardiales; family Pseudonocardiaceae; genus Amycolatopsis; species Amycolatopsis sp. cmx-11-12. Next base: position 116,569 of record NZ_JADNQM010000027.1, read on the forward strand.
GCTCGATCGCTTCGTGGCCGACCGTCGTGTTCGTCGTCGGCCTGCTGCTCACCGGCATCCTGGTCGCGAAGCGGGTCAAGGGCGCGATCCTGATCGGTGTCCTCGTCTCGACCGTGCTGGCGATCGTCATCGAGGCGATCACGAAGGTCGGCCCGTCCAAGGGCGTCGACCCGCAGGGCTGGAACCTCGGTTACCCGGCGCTGCCCGACCAGGTCCTCGGCCTGCCGGACCTCTCGCTCGTCGGCGACATCTCCTTCGGCGCCTGGACGCGGCTGCCGATCATCACCGTCGTGCTGCTGGTGTTCACCCTGGTGCTGGCGGACTTCTTCGACACCATGGGTTCGATGACCGGGCTGGCCAAGGAGGCGGACCTCCTGCCGCCGGACGGCAAGCTCCCGAACGTCGGCAAGGCCCTGTTCGTCGACGGCACCGCCGCGGTGGCGGGCGGCTTCGCGTCGTCGAGTTCGAACACCGTCTTCGTCGAGTCCGCGTCCGGTATCGCCGAAGGCGCCAGGACCGGGCTCGCGAACGTGGTCACCGGCGTGCTCTTCATCGCGGCGATGTTCCTGACGCCGCTGTATCAGGTCGTCCCGGTCGAGGCCGCGGCTCCGGCACTGGTCGTCGTCGGCGCGCTGATGATGAGCCAAGTCAAGGAGATCGACTTCTCCGACTTCACCGTCGCGCTGCCCGCGTTCCTGACGATCGTGGTCATGCCGTTCACCTACTCGATCGCAAACGGCATTGGCGCGGGCTTCGTCAGCTTCGTCGTCCTCCGCGCCGTCACTGGCAAGGCGAAGGGCATCCACCCGCTGATGTGGGGCATCGCGGTGATGTTCCTGGCCTACTTCGCGGTCGGGCCGATCCAGGCCGCGTTCCACTGACCAGCGGTTATGTCAGCCGTGGGCGATCTCACGGGAAGATGATCCGATCGTGAGGTATGCTAACTATATGTCCGGAGACACGCACGAGCGCTCATTGGCGAGCCGCCTGCGTCTCGCGGTGGTGCGGCTCAATCGGCGGTTACGGGCCCAGCGGGCAGGCGACGGTATCTCGCTGACCCAGGTGTCCGCGCTGTCGACGCTGCACAAATGCGGTGCGCTGACCCCTGGCCAGCTCGCCGCGAAGGAAGGCGTCCAGCCGCCCTCGATGACGAGGGTGATCGCCGCGCTCGAGGAGATGGGTTACGTCGAGCGCAGGCCCCATCCGACGGACGGCCGCCAGGCCATCGTCGAGTTGTCGGACCGTGGCCGGTCGTACGTGGTCGAGCAGATCACCGCGCGGGAGATCTGGCTGGACAAGCAATTGGCGGAGTTGAGCGCGGAGGAACGTGAAGTGCTCTCTCGCGCCGCCGAGATCATCGACAGGATGGCGGGGAACTAACAGCGGTGACGACCACGGGTAGCGAAACACAGTGTCCTTCGAAGACCACCGCTACCCGCGAACCCGCTCCACCACCACCGCCCACGCCGGAGAAGCCGCGCGGAACGATCTTCTCCTCGCTGAAGGTGCGGAACTACCGGCTCTTCTTCACCGGCCAGGTCATCTCGAACATCGGCACCTGGATGCAGCGCATCGCGCAGGACTGGCTGGTGTTCACCCTCAGCGGCAACAACCCGATCGCGCTCGGTATCGCGGTCGCGCTGCAGTTCTTGCCGACGCTGTTCCTCTCGCTCTGGGCAGGGGTGCTGGCCGACCGGGTCGACAAGCGGCGGCTCCTGATCGGCATCCAGATCGCCGTGCTGGCGCAGGCGGTCATCCTCGGCGCCCTCGATCTGAGCGGTATCGCGGCTCTGTGGCACGTGTATCTCCTCTGCTTCACTCTCGGCATCACCGCGTCGCTGGAAGTGCCCGCGCGGCAGTCGTTCGTCGCCGAGATGGTCGGCAGGGACAAGATCACCAACGCCGTCGCGCTCAACTCCTCGATCTTCAACATGGCCCGCATCGTCGGCCCGGCCATCGCGGGTTTCGCGATCACCTGGGTCGGCACCGGCTGGCTGTTCATGGCGAACGCGGTGAGCACCGGCGCCGTCATCGTCGCGCTGGTGATGATGGACCCGGAGAAGCTCTTCCGCGGCCCGGCCATCCCGCGCGAGAAGGGGCAACTGGTCGAGGGCCTGCGGTACGTCCGGCGGCGCAGTGACCTGATGACCGTGATGGTGCTGGTGTTCTTCGTGAGCACGTTCGGCATCACGTACTTCACCTCGCTGCCGATCGTCGCCGCGAACGTCTTCCACACCAACGCCGACGGCTACGGCCTCCTGTCGACGCTGGTCGCCGTCGGCACCTTCACCGGCGCGCTGATGTCGGCGCGCCGCAACACCCGCGGTGGTCCTCGTGTGCGGCTGCTGCTGATCTCGGCGTTCCTGCTCGGCGCGTTCGAGGTGGTCACCGCGTTCATGCCGACGTACCTGACCTTCGGCCTCGCGCTGATCCCGCTCGGCTACGCCACGATCACCTTCCTCAACACGGCGAACGCGCTGGTGCAGACCGCGGTCAGCCCGGAGATGCGCGGCCGCGTGATGGGCCTGTACGTGCTGGTGCTGATCGGCGGCAACCCCATCGGCGGCCCGATGACCGGCTGGATGGCCGACGCCTTCGGTGGCCGCTCGCCGTTCTACATCGGCGGCGCGATCTCGGCGCTCGCCGCGGTAGTGTGTGCCGTCGTGCTGATCCGGCGCGGCGGGGTGAGTCTGCCGGTGCGGCGGTTCGGCAACGGGCTGCGCGTGCTGAAGCGGGAGCGGGTGTGAACAAGCTCGGCGTCGAACCGTCGGTGACCAGGTGGACCGACGGCGAGGCCCGGTTCCTGGACTGGACCATCGACGGCGTCGCGTTGCGCTCGATGGTTCCCGTGCAGGAGCAGACACCGCTCTCCCTGGACGACGGCCGATGGCGTGAGTCGGCCGTCGAGACCCTTTCGCGGCTGCTGGGCAGGTTGCCCGGCCATTTCGACGACGGACGGGTCGCGCTGCTGTTCTGCCCGGCGTGCGGTGACCTCGGCTGTGGCGGCTACAGCGTCGAGGTGGTCTTCGGCGACGACTGGGTCGAGTGGCGGGCTTTCGGCTGGCAGGTCGACTACGAGCCCTACGACCCCGAGCAGGACTTCCGTTTCCGTGAGGCTCGATTCGACCGGGCGGCGTACGAGACCCTCCTCGGCGACCTCCTGACGAACTACCGGGCCTAACGGCCGAGCAACGGCGGCACCATCTTCTCGGCGAGTCCGGTGAGATCGCCGGCGCCCTTGAACTTCAGCGTTTCCCCACCCGGGTCGCCGGTGAGCTGCACGATGACGGATCCGTCGGCGACCTGCGCGGGGAGTCCCGCGATGCTGGTGGATGGCAGGACGGTCGAGGACAACTCGCCGTAGTCCGCGGTCACGCCGTTCAGCTCGCAGGCGGCGAAGAAGGTGGGTTTCGCGGTGTCCACCGGGACCCCGAGCGCGCGGCCGAGTTCGCCGCACAGCAGCCAGGAGATCACCGGGAGCGGCTGATCCTTGATCGGGCCGGGCGCGGGTTTCTCCAGCGGGATCTCGCCGTCTTCGCCGATTTTCGGCAACTTCGGCCCGGGCGGCGTCGAACCGGCGATCAGCGCCTCGGCGAGCGCTTTCGCCTTGCTCTCCGTCTCGGGGACTTTGAGGACCCTGCCGCGGATGGCGACGTTCAGCACCGGCGAGGCGCCTTTGTGTGGCGCGACCTCGACCAGCTCGACGCTCAAACTGGTGCCGTCCTTGTCGGACGCGATGACCGCGAGTTTGCCTGCGACGGTGGTCCTCGTGGGCACTCCCCGGCTCGTGTCCTCGGGCAGTGCGGGGATCATCTGCGCGCTGACGTCGAGTTCCACGGTGACCGCGTGACAGGCGCCGCCCGCCTCCCGCAGCGTGCGGCCGCCGAGGATCTCTTCCCAGCGCTGCTCCGGGATCGCCTGGCACAGCACCTGCGCGCCGGTGCCACCCGTCAGCGCGGTCACCATCTCGCCCGTCGGCATCGGGACCGGGCGGAGCGCTTCGCCGGATTTGGACGGCCAGACTTCCGGCAGCTCGGCTTCCGTGCCGGGTTCGTCCTCGTTCAGCAGGGTGATCGCGACGAAGATGCCCACGCCGAACAGCAGCAGGACACTCGTCAGCGCGCAGCCCGCCCAGATCCACATCGGACGGTCGGTCTTACGTGCGATGGCGCGGTAGTCGTTCCCGGTGGTCACGGGGTGAAGCTAGCCTTTCGCGGCGCGGCTGTCCGGCGAAACGCCAACCCGATGAGTAAATCGGCGAAGTGGACCCGGCAGCCTTCCGGACGGTGGGTGGGCCGGGTTTCGCGTATCCGGCGCTCGTAGCTCAAAGCGCTCGGACCTCATTCACCATCTCGACGGCGCGGCGTTTCCCAGGGCCGCGAAGGTGGCGCCGGGTGAGGGGTGTGTGGAAATAGAGACGTTGAGTGTCCCTATTTCCACACACCCCCTTCCGGATCCGGTGGTCAGCGGGACGCGGCGCGAAGCACGCCATTAGTCGACTACTTGCGGAACGGCAGACCCCTCAAGACCCCAGAAGTGGCGGAACCACTTTCCCGGCCAGTTCCCGCAAAGCCTCCTTCGAGCCACCGCTCCAAAAGAACCGCAGCCCCTGCCCGGAACCGTTGTCCGTCAGCAGAACACTCAACTGCCCGGCGCTCTCGCCGGCCGGACGGCCGGCCACCGGTTCGCCCTGGAGCTCCGACCGGAGCGCGACGTGTTCGACCCGGAGGGAACCGTCCACAGAGGACGCCATGCACTTCCCGTCACTGCGCGGTTCCGTCGCTTCCGCGGGAACACCCAGCGCACGGCTGATCTGGGTGCACAGCTTCCACGAGATCTCCGGCAGGGGAGCGTCGAGGATGCCCGCGCCGGGCTCGACGGTCTTCCGTTCGATGACGTCCCGCTTGTCGGCGGCCGGCAGTTTCGGGCCGGGCGCGAAAGCTCCCGCGAGAACGGCTTCCGCCAGTCCGAGCAGCCGAGGCTCGCTCTGGTCGTCCTGACGGGGAGCGCGTGTCCAGCTGGTCTCGATCCGCAGGACGCGCACCTCGGCGTCCGAGAGCTGAACCTCCACAAGGGACGGTGAGCCCTTGGCGACCAGATCCGCCGGGCGCCCGGCGACAGTGACCTTCTTGGGTGTGCCGACATCGCCCGCCACGGCCGTCCGGTGCAGGGAGATCCGCACCCAGTCGTCCAACCCGACGGCGTGGCAAGACTGGCCGTGCTCCACCTCGCGCACGACCTCGCCGCCCATCAGCTGGGCCCAGCGCTCTGGCGGGAGCGACTGGCACAGCACCTGGGCGGTGGTCTCCTCCGGCAATGCCAGCAGGAACTCGCCGGACGGCATCGGCACCGGGCGCAGCGGACGGCCGTTCGCCGTCGGCCACTCCTTGGGCAGTTCCTTCGGCCCGAGTCCTTCTTCGTAGGTGTCGACCTTCGCCACGCACCCCGCGGTGAGCCCGGCGACGACCAACCCGGCCAAAATCCTGACACCCCATGTAGCCACGCGCGCACGCTAGCGGATCGGTCACTTCCACCTGGCCGAAGGAGGCGGCTCCAGTGCCTCTCGCAGCTCGCCGTCCAGCGCGTCGGCGATGTCTTCGACGGTCCACGAGTCGCGTTCGAGCACGGGATCCTTGATCGCGGTCTGGCGGAGGACGCACAGGATGTCACCGCGGAACCGGAGGATCTGCCCGGTGATTCCCGCTGAAAGGTCGCTCAGCAGGTACGTCACCAGCGGCGCCACCCGCTCCGGCGTGTGCTCCGGGGTCTGGACGACGCTCGGGTCGTTCCGCGCCATCCGCGTCCAGGCCACCGGCGCGACGGCGTTGACCCGGATGCCGTGCGCGGCGAGGTCGGCCGCCCACGAGGCGGTCATGGAGGCGACGGCGCCCTTCGAGGCCGAGTACGCGGCCGCGCGCCGTTGGCCGATCATCGAGCCGGAGCCCACGTTCACGATCACGCCGGCGCCCCGGTCGCACATCACCTTCGCCGCCGCGGTCCCGCAGAACAGCGGGCCCAGCACGTTGCCCTCGACCACCTCGCGCATCCGGACGGGGTCGTCCGCCCGTGGCTCGGCGCGGTAGTTGACGCCGGCGTTGTTGACCAGGCCGTCGAGCGCGCCGAATTCGGCGACGCACTGGTCGATCAGCTCGGCGGCCTTCCCTGCGTCGGCGACAGAGTCGCCATGGGACACCGCGCGCCCGCCCAGCGCGCGGATCTCCCGCGTGACGTCGTCCGCGAGGCCGGCGTCCACGTCGTTCACCACGACCGCGGCGCCCTGCGAAGCCGCATGGTGCGCGAAAGCCCTGCCCAGGCCCTGTCCGGCGCCGGTGATCACCACGGCTTTGCCGCTCAGAAGACTCATGGGAACAGTCTGCCGTCACCCGGAAGAGTGAGATCGGCGTCTCTTGGTCGAGCCCCTTGCCGGGGCAGATGAGGTTAGGCTAACCTCATACATGTCCGCTTCGTGGTGGGAGCGGCAGTCAGTTCGGGAACGGACGAAGCCCCGCAACCGGGTCACCCCCGGAGGCGGGGCTTCGTTCATGCCGGGGTTCATGGTCGGTGACCTCGCCGTTCCGGTCAAGGCCGTTCCGGCACTCGGACGAGTTCGATCCCGAACTCCTTCCGGTAGCCGTCCAGGATCTCCTGATCACTCGAAAGCCGGGTCTCCTCGCGGACGCCGTGGGTCGTGACGATCAGCTTGTCGCCCGCCAGCGTCACCCGGCCGTGTTTGGTCGGCAGCGAACAGGTCGGTCCCTGGGTGAAAGGCGAGTCCGGCGACGTCGCCTGCCAGAACGCCGTCGGGACGAACTCGTCCAGCGCCCGCGGCCGCGGCTCGATCCGGTACAAGGGTTCGCCGTCCCGGAGGACGTCGATGTCGCCGTGGGGAGCGTCGAGGAAGAGGAATTCGCCGTCCGGGTCGGCCTGCGCCTCGGTGGCGGACAGCCGCAGCGGGAACCGGGTGAACCGGCCGAAGCCGACGTCGGCCAGCCACGGCTCGTCCAGTTCGACGCGGACGACCGCGTGGTCGAACGGCGGCCCGAGGGTGCCGTCCGGCCGAAACGCCTTCGCGGCCTTCAACGTGGCGTCGAAGCCCAGCTCCCGCAGCAAGGCGGCGAAGAGCCCGTTCAGCTCGTAACAGAAACCGCCGCGGCGCCGTCGCACGATCTTGTCGAACAGTGCCTCGGTGTCCAGGACGATCGGCTCGCCGAGGTGGATGCTCAGGTTCTCGAACGGCACCACCGCGAGATGACGCTCCTGCAACACTCGCAGCGCGGCGACGTCCACGGTGGCGGGACGGTCGAGTCCGAGGCGATCGAGGTATCCGGCGACGTCCATGCCTCCAGCCTGACACCTCGACTCCGCTGGAGGTCAAGACGACGAAAAACGGGGCCCTCCCGGAAGGGAGAGCCCCGATTCGTGGTGACGAGTCAGCCGAGCAGCAGGCCGTTGCCACCGGCGACGGCGTTGTCGAACCGCTTGGAGATCTCGGCCCAGTTGAAGATGTTCCACAGAGCCTCGACGTACTTGGGCTTCACGTTCTTGTAGTCCAGGTAGAACGCGTGCTCCCAGACGTCGACCAGCAGGATCGGCGTGGTCGGCAGGACCAGGTTGTTGTGGTGGTCGCGCAGCTGCTGGGTGATCAGCGTCTTGCCGATCGGGTCCCAGGAGAGCGCGGCCCAGCCGTTGCCCTGGATCGTGGTGGCGACCGCAGTGAACTGCGCCTTGAACTTGTCGAAGGAGCCGAACGCCTCGTCGATCGCGGAGGCCAGTTCACCGGTCGGCTTGTCGCCGCCTTCCGGGGACAGGATCTTCCACCACACGACGTGGTTGGCGTGCCCGGCGAGGTGGAACGCCAGCGTGGTCTGCAGGCCGACGATGTCGCCGAAGTTACCGGCGTCACGGGCTTCGGCGATCTTGTCGAGCGTGTCGTTCGCGCCCTTGACGTAGGTCGCGTGGTGCTTGCTGTGGTGCAGCTCGTTGATCTCGCCCGAGATGTGCGGCGCCAGAGCGCTGTAGTCATAGTCGAGATCGGGGAGCACGTAGCGGGCCATCGGCCCTCCTTCTGTCTTCGACACAAGCTTCCAAGGACGAACTTAGTCGTCTTCACCCGTTTGCGGCGACTGGGGCGCCGTGTTCTCCCCAGGTGGAACGACTCGTTCGTAGCGGCTGTACCCGTTGGGACCACCGCGTGAAACCCACCTTGCTAGCTCCAGTTAGCTGGAGGTCAAGGCGATGTGACGGCGGTCATCAAGCCAGGTAAGGCAGCCCGACCAGATGATAGGAGGCGATCACCCCGAGAAAGGCCGTCAAGGCCACGGAAACCACCGTGTAGGTGATCCTGGCGGGGGTGTTCCACCACCCGCGGAGCCACGCGAGTGCCGTGCAGACGATGGCGGCGCCGGTCAGGGGCAGGACGACGTCCGGCAGGAGCAAGGTGACGCTCAGCAAGGGGGAGTGCCCGGAGGTCAGCGCGACGGCGGCGGCGCTCAGATCGCTCATGAGGAGGGCGAAGCCGCCTGCGAACAGCAGGACGGCCAGCGCCGCTGACCAGGCGGCGACGGTCGCGAACCGGGCGCCCGCCGGATTCCGTTCCCGGCCACGCCGGACGAACGCGCGGATCGGCCAAAACACCAGCGCGCCCAGCAGGAGCAGCAGCGCGACACCGAGGATCAGCAGATGGGTGGAGGACGATTCGAGCCACGACATGCGTTCGTAGGAGGAGTTCGGGTCATCACCGGCGAAGAGCAGGACCTGACCGCCGGACTCGCGGAACGCGATCCGCTCGCCGGCCCCGTCGGTGAACAACCCGGGCTCGGTCTGCGTCCATCGCCGGGTCCCCTCGCCGAGGCCGGACGTCGTCAGCGCGCCGTCGCCATCCGCGGCCACCGTGACGCCGCCCGCGAGCGCGCGGACCTTCGTGAAGCTGTCGTAGTCCAGCCGGGTGTTGTTGTAGCTGCCTTCGAACCGTGAGACGTCTCCCGCGAGTGCCACGGGAGTGGGAACGGGAGCGGCGGGCTGTAGCCGGTCGACGAAGGCTTTCACGACCTCGGCGGTGACCGCGGCGGCGTCGCCGGAGAACGCGCCGCCGTTGAACGCCAGGTACACGCCGGTGTTCTTCTCCGGGATCAGTTCCAGCACGCTGAGGAACCCCGGCGAGTCGCCGATCTTCTCCACCAGGCGCAAGCCGTTCAGATACCGCTCGGAGAAGCCGAACCCCATCGCGGGCAGCCGCGGGTCGTTGCGGAACCGCGCGCCGTGCAACTGGTCGAGCAACGGGCGGCTGAACGTGCCGGGGACGAGGTTCGCGGACAGGTAGCGGCCCATGTCGGCCGGAGTGGCGACGTTCCCGTCACCGGCGGGCGGTTCGGGGCCGAAGTTCGCCGGCGGGACGACCTGAGCCGAGCCGTCCCAGCGGTAGCCGGTCGCCAGTGACACGTCGGGAGTGGGCTGGGCGACGCTGCTGTCCTTCATGCCCGACGGCTCGAAGATGTGCTGTCGCACGTAGTCCGCATAGGACTGCCCCGACGCCAGTTCCACGAGATGCCCGGCCAGCGCGAAGCCGTAGTTCGAATAAAGGGCGACCTCGCCGGGTGGGCGGACGCGCGTGGGCATCTCGTTCGCGAGGTGTTCCGCGAGCGTCGGCAGTTTCTCGTCCCGCGGCGTGAACATCCGGTACACGCGGTCTTCGAAACCCGCGGTGTGGGTCAGCAAGGAGAACAGGGTGACCGGACGGCCGGGGAAGTTTTCGGGGATTTTGAACGACTTCAGGTACGTGTTGACGTCGGCGTCCAGCGCCAGTTTGCCCTGTTCGACGAGTTGCAGCGCGGCGGTGGCGGTGATCGACTTGCCGACGGAGTTGATCAGGAATCCGGTGCGTTCCGGGTCCACCTTGGCCTGAGTGTCCACCGAGGACACACCGTAGCCCGCCGAGAACACCGTCTTGCCGCCTTCGACGACCACCACGGCGGCGCCGGGAATGTGATGCTCGGCAAGGCTTCGCGGGATGACCTCGTCGAAGGCGGCCGCCGCGGAGGCCGGCGTGGCCGCTTGGGCGGCGGGGGCCGTCAAGACCGTCGTGATGGTCAGCAGTGCGGCGGTGGCCGCGATTCGGAACATGTGCTGAAAACTAGGGATTTCCCCGGGGTGAGGGGATCCGGTGGGCCACCGGTCGCGGGGTGGGGCCTGCCCTACCCCGCGACCCGCTCACGAGGTCAAGCGGCCCGGTACGAGTCCATCTCGCCCGCCAGTTCGTCGAACACCGCGATGTTGCATTCGAAGGCCAAGATCGCCTCGTCGATCAACCGTGCGCGCTCCTCCTCGGTCCACGGCGCCGAGTTCAGCTGCTCGCGGTAGTTGTCCCGGAACTTGGGCGCGCTGCCGAGCTGGTCGAAGTGGTAAAACAGCGAACCCGCCTCGTGTACCTCGTACTTGCGCTCCAGCAGCCGCCGGATGACCTGGCCGCCGGCGATGTCGCCGAGGTAGCGGGTGTAGTGATGCGCGACGAACCCGCCGGACCAGTCCGACGCCTCGGCCACGCGCCGCGCGTAGCGCTCTGTCGAGGGCAGCGGGCGGACGGTTTCGCGCCAGTCCGGGCCGACGAGGTGTTCGAGGTCGCGTTCGAGGCTCGGCAGCCGCCGCAGCTCCTCGAAGACGAATTTGCCCGCCACCGGGTCCTGCGCCAGCTTGTCGGCGGCGCGCTCGATGGACTGGTAGATGAAGTAGTACTGGATCACCAGCCGGGTGTACCCCTCGAGCGTGAGTTCGCCGCCGAGCAGCGCGTTCATGTACTCGGAGTGGTTGGCCCGCTCGTGGGCGGGCAGGGTGGAGGCGCGCAGGTTCGCGGAGAACGGCCCGGATGCGACGTCGGTGGTCACCGGCATGGACAGAGCCTCCAAGCATCGATCTGACATGCTGTCAGAAAGAGCGTAAGCCACAATCCCGGGTTAGGCTACCCTAATTTTCAAGTTTTTCCCGGTCATCCGCCATCCCGACCGCTCTGAGCACGAAGCGGACGGCCCCCTCGATCGCGTCGTCCAGCCGTTCGGGTGGCACGTCGACGACCTGGCGGCTGCCCAGCGCGGCGGTGATCATCGGGATCAGCACCTCGGGATCCTCCTCCGGCACCCCCTCGGCGAGGATCTCGCGCAGCTGGCCGGTGATGGGGTCGGCGTGCGCGCTGATCCGCCGGTACGCGGCGGGCGCCAGCGCCGACGCGAGCGCCGTCCCTGGCGGCAGGTGGTACTCGGCCAGCACCCGCAGTTGCAGCCGGACGAACGTCGAAAGCTTCGCGACCGGGGTGTCCGCGGTCGCGACGGCCGCCGTCAGCCGTTCGACGTACCGTGTCGCCTCGTCCTCGACGAAGGCGACCAGCAGGCTTTCCTTGTCGGGGAAGTGGTTGTACATCGCCGTCCGGCCGAGGCCGGCTTCAGCGGCGACCCCGGCGAGCGTGACCGCGTCGAACCCGCGCTCGTACAGCTGCCCGCGCAGGACGTCGAACACCCTGCTGCGGACCTCGCGCCGATGCTCCTCCAGCGACCGGCCGATGATCTTGGGCACGCGCCACCTCCCTGGGTGGTCAGCCTAGGCCTCCAGTGACCAGGTATGCACCGGAGTCTCGGTGGCCGACAGCTCCAGGTACCTGGCCAGCATCCGGTTCAGCGCGGTTTCCCGCTCGGTGCCGCGCTCCTCCGCACGCAGGACGTACTCCCGTTGCCACGCGGCGCCGGTCCGCCTGGTGAGACACCGCTGCTCGATGATGCCCAGATAGCGCTCTCTCGCCTCGTCCGAAACATCCGATCGGCGTAATCCCTCGTGTGCCAGTGGCAGCAGGACCCGCAGCACCAGCTCGTCCGGCGGGATCCAGCCGATGCCCGGCCAGTACAGCTGCGCGTCGAACCCCCGTCGCGCTCCCGCGTACATGTTCTCCTCGGCCGCCTGGAACGACATCTGTGTCCACACTGGACGGTCGGCTTCGGCCAATGCCCGCTGCGCGCCGTAGAAGAAGGCGGCGTTCGCGACCATGTCGACGACGGTCGGGCCCGCGGGCAGCACGCGGTTCTCCACCCGCAGATGCGGCAGGCCGTCGACGACGTCGTAGACCGGCCGGTTCCAGCGCCATACGGTGCCGTTGTGCATCCGCAGTTCGGTGAGTTTCGGGGCCTGCCCGGAGTCGAGCGCCTCGATCGGGTCCTCCTGGTCGGTCTCGGGCAGCAGACCGGGGAAATACCGGACGTTCTCCTCGAAAAGGTCGAAGATCGAGGTGATCCACCGCTCGCCGAACCACACCCTCGGCCGCACGCCCTGGTTCTTCAGCTCCTCCGGCCTGGTGTCCGTGGCCTGCAAGAACAGTGGGATCCGCGTCTCGTGCCAGAGCGTCTTGCCGAGCAGGAACGGCGAATTGGCGCCGACGGCGATCTGCACCCCGGCCAGCGCCTGCGCCGCGTTCCAGTGCGCCGCGAACTCCTCCGGCGCGACCTGCAGATGCAGCTGGACCGAGGTGCAGGCGGCCTCGGGCAAGATCGATTCGGAGTAGCTGCGCAGCCGCTCCGGCTGCCTGCCCGGCAGCGGCGTGCCTTCCATCGAGAGCACCGTGCGCTCACCGCGTGCGGCGAAGATCCGATCGTTGAGCAGCGAATACCGGGCGTTGTTGGTGAGCCACTTCTGGTCGAAGTGCTCGTGCCGCAACGTGGGAAGAATGCCGATCATCGCCAGCGAGGCACCGGATTCCTCGGCCTTGCGCGACGCCGCGCTCAGATACGCGCGGAGATCGTCCTCCAGTTGGAGCGCGGATTCGCCTGCCAGTGGCCGCGGCGGCACGTTGAGTTCCAGGTTGTGCTGGCCGAGTTCGGTGGTGAAAGAGGGGTCGTTCAGCGCTTCGAGCACCAGCGCGTTCGTCATCGACGGGCGCATTTCCTCGTCGACGAGGTTGAGTTCGACCTCGAGCCCGATGTTCTTGCGCGGGAAGGAAAAACTCCCGTCGGTGAGCATTCGGGCGAGCGTGTCGAGGCAGCGCTGGACCTTCCGGCGGTACCGTCCGCGATCCTGCGGTTTCAACGGGTCCGCCGAAAGATCCTTACCCATGTTCGTAGAACTCCTCTTGGCCACGATCCGCGGGGTTCCAGGCGGGACTGCCAGGCGGCCCAACGGTTTCACGCCTCGCCATCGCCCGGCTAGCGGCCAAACTGGTGCTCTCTGTCACTAGGGGTTAACTTACAGCAAAATACGCCTGTTCGTACCACTTGCCCGTGGACGTTCGGAGGCAACCGGTTCGCGGCGGGCGGATGACACACTCTCCAGGTGGCTGAACTGATCACCATCGACGACCCCGGCGACCCTCGGCTCGACGATTTCCGCGACTTGTCCACAGCCGATCGGCGGCCGGACAGACCAGGTGGGCGTGGCCTGGTGATCGCCGAAGGCACCGTCGTGGTCGAGCGGCTCCTCAATTCCCGGTATCCGGTACGCGCTCTGCTCGGGGTGGAGCGGCGATTCGAGGAATTGCGCGCCGAACTCGACGGCGTCGACGTCCCCGGTTATGTGACGTCGGCCGAGACGATGGCCGAAGCCGTCGGATTCCACCTGAATCGCGGGGTGCTGGCCGTCGCGGACCGGCCCGTTCCGGCTCCGACGGTCGAGGAAGTCATCGACGGCGCGCGTGTGCTCGCGGTGCTCGAAGGCGTCGGTGACCACGAGAATCTCGGCTCGCTGTTCCGCAACGCGGCCGCGCTCGGCGTCGACGGCGTTCTGCTGGGCGGTGGCTGCTCCGACCCGCTGTACCGGCGCAGTGTCCGCGTTTCGATGGGGCATGTCCTGCGTGTCCCGTTCGCCACCTTCGGGTCCTGGCCCGGTGACCTGGATCTGCTGCGGGAACGCGGTTTCCGTATCGCGGCCCTCACTCCTCGTACGGATTCCGTTTCGCTGCGCCAGTTACGGGACCAGACGCCGGAGCGGATCGCGTTGATGCTGGGCGCGGAAGGCCCAGGGCTGACCGAGGAGGCCATCGCGGCCGCCGACCTCGCGGTGCGGATCCCGATGCCCGAGGGCGTCGATTCGCTGAATGTCGCCACGGCGGGCGCGATCGCGTTCTATGAGACGCGTCCACCGCTATCGTGAGCACCCGAGCGATCACGAGGAGAACCCATGGAATTGCGGATCCGTGAGGGACGCGCGGTGCTGGCCGGCTCCGGCGGCGACAGCGCGCGCGAGGTGGACCCGCACTCACTCGCGATCGGTTCGGACCTCGCTCAGGCCTTGCACGAGTGGGCCCGCGTCGCGTCCGCCGTGGGAACCGCCGCCCGGCCCGGCGAATCCGGCACCGAAGCCGCTTCCGTGATCTCCCAGCGCGGCCGCCAGCTCGCCCAGCGCGTCGCCGCCACGATGGGCACTTCGGTCCGGTTCGTCGACCCCGTCTCCGGCGACGGCGTCATCATCGACCCGCCCGCCCCCGCGCCCCGCAACGAACTCGCGCGGCGGCTTTTCGGCACCCCGGATCCCGCCGGGGAACCGACACCGTGGCTGACCGGCCTGACCGTCTCCGCGTTCGCCGCCGCCGTGGTCGTCGTGGCGATGCTGGCGCTGGCGAACACCCTCGCGCGCGAGACCAACGGCTGGCTCGCGCTGATCGCGTCCGCCGTCGTGACCGCCGGGATCACGCCGTCACTGTGGCTCGCGCGGCGAGTGCCGATCGTGCGATGGGCGTCCTTCGGCGCCGCCGCGGGCATCGCGATCGCGTGGATCGGCGTGCTGATCGTCGTCTTCTGAGACCATGCGGCTGGACGTCGACGTCGACTGGGCCGAAATCGCCGGTCTCCGGGCGCACGTAATGGCCCCTCCACCGGAAGGGGCCATTACGTGCGAATTCAACCTCGTTGCGAGCGGACGCCCAGTAAGACGTCTTCCCAGGATGGGACGATGGGGTGGTTCTTCTTCCCCTTCGCCCTAGGGGCGGGTTCGGCCACTTCCTCCGGCTCGTCAGCCGGAAGTGGTGGCTCGGCCTCTTCTTCGGGTTCCGCGATCGGCGCGTCGATCACTTTCGCGACCGGCTCGTCGGGTATCGAATCCAAGGTGGGCTGGATGACCGCGTCCCTGCCGGGGTCCAGCGCCCGCACCGTGCGCGGGGCACGGTAGGCGTTGGGGTTGAGCAGGACTTCGGCGTTCTCGTCGAGCGCCTGCACGGTGCCACCGTGCGCGCCCGGCGCGAACGACCAGTGCGCGCGGTTGTCCGAACGACCGGCCTTCCAGCACAGCACGACGACCCACTTGCCGTCGTCGCCGCGCCAGGAGTCCCAGGTCGCTTGGCTGTAGTCGTGGCCGCGGAGACCGAAGGAGTGAGCCATGACCTCGCCGAGCGTCTGCACGTCGGGGCCGTCTTCGCGGATCGGGTGGGCGCGCTGCGCGAGTTCGGCCGTCCGCGAGCGCTCGAGCAGGACCGGGTACGCGAACCGCTCGACACGCTGCACGGTCACGCCTGCGCCGCTCGCGACCTGCTCCACGGACTCACCGGCCCGGATTCGTGCCTGGATCTCGCGTGGCCGCATTTGGCTCTCCAACTCGATCTCGATCTGGCCGAGGCGGGTGATGTCACCCCTCGCCGCCGCTCGCAGCCTCTCATCCGCGGGGAGCAGGAAGCGCGTGCGGCTCGCCGGGTCTTCGCACACGATGGACTTACCGTCCTCGTGCAGCCCAACCACACGTAGCGCTCGCATTCTCGCCTCCCCTGCTCTTCACCTTTGTGGGTGTCAACGCTAGTACGGCGCGTCGCCTTGACGTGCGAGGCGCGCCGATGTCATGTGTCCTGCTCACTATTTTCGTCATGGCCGCAAGTGCATTCTGCTGGCGCAATCCGAGGCTCGCAGAGTGACGCGCCGGACACGCACTGTCACGATCGGGGGAATCTACGGCAGTCGTACGCGGACGACCAGTCCGCCGCCGCGGCCGCCGGGTTCCGCGCCCGCGGTCCCGCCGTGCGCCTTCGCGATGGACCGGACGATCGACAGTCCGAGCCCGGCGTTGCGCGAGTCGCCGGTCCGGTCGCCGGAAAGCCGCCGGAACGGCTCGAACAGCGCGGGTACGGCGTCCAGCGGCACCCGCGGGCCGGTGTTGCGTACCGCCAGCGCCGGATCGCCGCCGACGTCGACGTGGATCCAGCCGCCCTTGCGGTTGTAGGTGATGGCGTTGTGCACGAGGTTCGTGACCAGCCGTTCCAGCAGCACGGGATCGCCGGACACCGTCCGCGGCCGCAGCCGCGACTCCACCGTGACACCCGCTTCCTCGGCCATGGACGCCGCCGACCGGATCACCGTCGCCACGACCTCGTCCAGCCGGACCGGGCTCCGCGCGGCCAGCCCGCGATCACTGCGTGCCAGTACGAGCAGGCCTTCGATCATCCGCTCGCTGCGTTCGTTGGTGTAGATCAGGTGCTCGCCGAGCTTCCGGACCTCCGGGCTGACGTCGGGGTCGGCCATCGCCACCTCGACCAGTGTGCGCTGCACGGCTAGGGGGGTCCGCAATTCGTGGGAAGCGTTGGCCACGAAGCGTTTCTGGCTGTCGAACGACACGGCGAGCCGGTCGAGCATGCCGTCGAAGGTGTCCGCGAGTTCTTTGAGTTCGTCGTCGGGGCCGTCGAGGTCGATCCGCCGGTCGAGGTTCTCGGCCTCGAGTTTCCGTGCGGTCGAGGTGATCGCGTGCAGTGGCCGCAGTACGCGGCTCGCCATCAGCCAGCCGAGCAGTACCGCGAGCGCGCCGGCGATCGCCAGCGCCACCAGCGACTGCCACAGCAGTGTCGAAAGGACGTCCGAGCGGTACTCGGTGATCGAGGTCGCGACCAGTTGCGTGGCCTGGGCGCGTTCGACGGGCATGATGGTCGCCTCGTCCAGCGGATACGCCTGGGTGCGCTGCATCGAGACCCCCGCGGCACTGTCGTTCGCGAACGCCGCCGTGTCCGGCAGGGACGAACTGACCAGCAGGTAGTTGACGATCAGCAGGGCGAGCCCGACGACGAGGAACGCCCCGCCGTAGAGCGCGGTCAGCTTGGTGCGCAGGGAAAGCCGGAGCGGTTTCATGACCCGAACCGGTAACCGGCGCCGGGCACGGTCTCGATCAGCGGCGGCTCACCGAGTTTGCGCCGCAACGTCATCATCGCCACCCGGACGGCGTTCGTGAACGGGTCGGCGTGCTCGTCCCACGCCTTCTCCAGCAGTTCCTCAGCGCTGACCACGGTCCCTTCGGCGCGCATGAGCACCTCCAGTACCGCGAATTCCTTGGGGGACAAGGGAAGGAACCGGCCGTCGCGGGAAGCTTGGTGCCGGGGCAGGTCGAGGACGACCCCGCCGCGTTCCAGCACCGGCGGCAGCGCCGGCCGCGCGCGCCGCGACAGCGCCTGCACCCGCGCGACGAGTTCGGCGAACGCGAACGGCTTCGTCAGGTAGTCGTCGGCGCCCAGTCCCAGCCCGGCGACCCGGTCGTTGACGTCGGCGGCGGCCGTCAGCATGAGGACCCGCGCCTCGCCGCCCGTCCTGAGCACCGCGGCGCAGACCTCGTCACCGTGCACGACCGGGAGGTCCCGGTCGAGCACGACGACGTCGTAACCGTGCACCCCCACCCGGTCCAGGGCCTGTTCGCCGTCGTAGCAGACGTCGACGGCCATGGAGAACCGTCGCAGGCCCTCGGCGATCGTGTCCGCCAGCAGGCGCTCGTCTTCCACCACCAGCACTCTCACCAGGTCAGTCTGCCCCGGGTGGGGGTAAGCGCGGGATAAGCGTGGATCAGCCGACCGGGTGGCGTGGGCGCGGGCCTGGGTGTCGCGAAAGCCACTTTCAGGACACCTGATGTCTCGAAAGTGGCTTTCGCGACATCGCGGATGGGCGGCGTGGATCGGTCGACAGGTCGCGGCGGTCGCCCGGGATCGCTTGCGGGGCTGGACTATTCGGCTGTCCTGAACGCCACCTTTGAGACGTTCAACGTCTCAAAGGTGGCCTTCAGGACAGCACCGCGCTACCAGGGCCGCAGTTGTCGCGCCGGAATCACCTGCTGGGGAGTGTTCGGGCTGGACCACAGCAGCTTCATCGACGCTTCACCGCCTCGTTCGGTCTGTTCGAGCCGGATCGCGTACGACTTCCCGGCGACCAGGTCGAGAGTCGCTTTGTCGACACTCGGGCCATGCGGGGTGGTGTTGTCGATCAGGAGTTTCCCGTCGACCCACAGCCGCACGGTGTCGTCCGAAACCGTCGTGAACGTGTACGTCCCGGTGTCCCGCGCGGTGACCCGGCCGCTCCATCGCGACGAGAAGGACTCCGCCGGGATCTTCGCGTCGGGTGATCCGGTGAACTTCCAGTTGTGGTTCACGCCCGGTTCGACCCGGCGCACCGTCGGTGTCCCGGTGAAGTCCGCGTTCGGCCAGTACTCGGCGGTCAGCCCGGTTCCGCGGCCGGCGGGTGCCTGCGGCAGTGGGGCGACATCCAGTTCGATGACGGTCGCGACGTCGTTCGTCTTGCCGCCCGACGGCGTGAGCTTCACGCTTCCGGACGACTGCTCGACGCGGACACGTTGCCCGCTGCCGAGCACCCGCGCGGCACGAACCCGGAAGGGCGCCAACGCTTCCAGTGCCAGCGAGCCACCTGAAGCCGGCCAGTCGAACACCGACGCGTAAAGCTTGTTGCCGCGCCTGCTGACCACGCCCCACGAAGGTTCCGCGACGAGACCTGGCGCGCCCGCGCCGTAAACGGCCGAGGATTGCTTGTTCGTCCGCAGCCATTGACCCATCTGCTTCAACCGGTCGACGGATTCCTGCGGGACACGGCCGTCGCGATCGGGTCCGACGTTGAGCAGGAAGTTGCCGCTGCGGCCGGCGATCGACAGCAGTTTCCTGGTCAGGTCGGCGGAGGACTTCCAGTTGTGGTCCCATTCCGTGTACCCCCAGCTGCCGTTGAGGGTCATGCACGATTCCCAGAGCTGTCCGTCGACGGGCTTGTCCGGGATCTCCTGTTCGGGTGTGCCGGTGTCGCCGTCGACCACCCGCCGTTTGCCGACCCGGTTGTTGACCACAATGGACGGATCGAGGCTGCGCACGTACGCCTCGAGTTCCTCACCGTCCTTTTCGGACCAGGGATTGTTGGGCCGGTCGGTGCTCCATTCGCCGTCGAACCACAGCACCTTCGGGTGGTAGTTGTCGACGAGTTCCTTGAGCTGGGCGTACATCCGCTCCTTGTACTTCGGGAACGTCGCCGGATCCGGGAAGTCGGGATCGTGCCAGTCCCAGATCGAGTAGTAGAAGCCGAGTTTGACGTCGCGGGCGGCCGTCGCGCGCTTCAGCTCGGCGAGGATGTCACGGTTCTTGTCGAACGACGAATGATCGCGAAGGTTGAACTTGTTGACCTTCGTCGGCCACATCGCGTAGCCCTCGTGGTGTTTCGACGTGATCACCACGTACTTCTGCCCGGCGTCCTTCGCGGACTGGGCGATGGCGTTCGCGTCGAACCCGGCCGGGTTGAACTTCGCGGCCATCTGCTCGTACTCGGCGCGCGGGATCTGGCAGTTCCGCTGGATCCATTCGGCGTCCTGGCAAACGCTTCCATCGGGGCGCTGGTACTTCCCCTGAAGCTGGGAGTAGGCGCCGAAGTGGATGAACTGGCCGAACCGGTCGTCACGCCACCAGCGTGTCCGATCCGCGGTGAAAGGGTCGTCGTAGGCGTGGTCGGACGGGAGTGGCGCGGCCTGCGTGACGGCGGGTGAGACGCCGAGCGCGGTGGTCGCGATGACGAGGGCCGCGAGGGCCCGAAGCGACGTGCGGCGGGACATGCACTCCTCCTCGCTGAGGTGTGGACGTCGAGGACTCTAAGAAGCCAGAGATCCGATGTGAACCTCCGAAAGGCTCGTGATGATGCGAGTTCACCCGGAAAGACGGCATATAGATCCGATCTTTGTGCCGCTGAGTGGGACTGTAAGCGCGGCATAAGCGACTTCGCTTACCGCGCCGGAATCGCCCGCTCCGTAGAAATCAGGCCGTCAAGACGACCGAAGGAGCAGCGATGCGGAAACGACCGATGGCGGCACTGATCGCCGGAGCGGTCTTCGCGCTGGTGGCCGGTTGCGGTGGCGGCGGGGACGGTGGCGACAAGGTCGCCTCGATCTCCTCCCCGCCCGCCGCGGGCGCGGGCGACGGGAAACAGGCCGACAACGTGTCCGACGAGGACAAGATGCGCAACTACGCGAAATGCATGCGCGAGCACGGCATCGACATGCCGGATCCCAAGACCGACGGTGACGCGCAAGGGACCATCTCCATCGACGCGGGCGAGGGCAGGCCCGGCGAGGACAAGATGAAGACCGCGGACGAGGCGTGCCGCAAGCTGCTGCCGAACGGTGGCGAGATCAAGCCGCCCTCGCCGGAAGAACTCGACAAGATGCGCAAGGAAGCCAAGTGCATGCGCGAGCACGGCGTCGACTTCCCGGACCCCGACCCCGGCAAGGGCGGCGCCGCCATCGCGCTGGGCGACGCGAGCGGTGACCCCAAGAAGTTCGAAGAAGCGGCGAAGGCCTGCGGTCTCGGCATGAGCATGAGGGCGGCCCCGGCGAAATGAGCGAACACGAAGGACCCGGCGGCGTACGGCGTTCGCGCCGGGCGCGCTGGTACGTCATCGCGGCGGCCCTCGTCGTCGTGGTCGGGACGGTCTCCGTGGTCGTGATGACCAGGGTCACCTCGGAAGCCGGGCAGGTCGGGCAGGCGCCGCCCCCGGTGGAGACCGCGAAGGTCGAGAAGACCGATCTTCAAGAGGAGGAAGAGGCGAACGGAACACTGGGCTACGGCACGGAAAACGCCCTCGCCGGCCGGAAGCAGGGCACCATCACGTCCCTTCCGGAGACGGGCTCGGTGCTCACCCGCGGCAAGGCGGTGTACGGCGTCGACGCCAAACCGGTGCCGTTGTTCTACGGCACCTTGCCGTTCTTCCGTGACCTCGCGGACGGGGCGACGGACGGCCCGGACGTCAAGCAGCTGGAAGAGAACCTGAAGGCGCTCGGTTTCGGCGGTTTCGGCACGCCCGACAAGAAGTTCACCTCGGCCACCGCCGCGGCGCTGAAGAAATGGCAGAAGTCGCTGGGGCTCGAGCAGACCGGCACCTTCGGCCAGGGCGACGTCGTCCTCGCGCCGGGGGAGATCCGGGTTTCGCAGGTCGCCGCGCAACTCGGCGGCCCGGGCGGCGGTGAACTGCTGAAGTACACCGGCACCGAGCGCCTCGTCGAGGTCAAACTTGACGCCGCCAAGCAGGCCATCGCGAAGCAGGGCGACAAGGTCGGCATCGACATCACCGGCGGCAAGGCCGCGACCGGGGTGATCACCGACGTCGGCAAGGTCGCGGAGACCGGCAAGGACGCCGCCGGTCAGGACGACGGCAAGCCGAAGATCAAGGTGAAGATCAAGCTGGACGATCCGGCCGCGGCGGGATCGCTCGATTCGACGCCGGTCTCCGTGCGGTTCACCAAGGAAGTCCACAGTGGAGTGTTGGCGGTCCCGGTCGGGGCGCTGCTCGCGCTCGCCGAGGGTGGCTACGCCGTCGAGGTCGACGAAGGCGGCAAACGGCGCCTCATCGCGGTGAAGACCGGTCTGTTCTCTGGTGGCCGCGTCGAGGTCTCCGGAACCGGCCTCGCCGCCGGAATGCGGGTGGTGACGACGTCATGACCCCGGTGCTGGCCGTGCGCAACGCCTCGCGCACCTATCCCGGCGGCGTGCGCGCCCTGCACGAGGTAACACTGTCCATTGAGGACAGAGAGATGGTCGCCATCCTCGGGCCGTCCGGCTCGGGAAAGTCGACGCTGTTGCAGCTGATGGGCACACTCGACCGGCCGACCAACGGGGTCATCGAACTGCGCGGGCACGACGTCGCGAAACTGCCCGACCGCAAGCTTTCCGCGTTGCGGTCGCGGTGGATCGGCTTCGTGTTCCAGCAGTTCTTCCTCAGTGAGGGGGTGAGCGCGGTCGACAACGTCGCGACGGGCCTGCTGTACGCGGGGGTGCCGCGGCGGAAACGGCACGAGCGGGCGCTGGCGGCGCTCGACCGGGTCGGCCTCGCGCATCGGGCGGGTCATTTCCCGAACGAGCTTTCCGGTGGCGAACGACAGCGGGTGGCGATCGCGCGGGCGGTCGTCAACTCGCCGTCGATCCTGCTGGCCGACGAGCCGACCGGGAACCTCGACACGGGCAACGGCGCGGCGATCCTCAACCTGCTCGCCACGTTGAGCTCGCAGGGGACGACGGTCGTGATCATCACGCACGACCGCGAGATCGCGGCCGGTATCCCGCGGCGGATCGAGCTGCGGGACGGCCGGATCCGGCTCGACACCGGGACGGGGGTGCTGGTGTGAGCGCACCCGTCCTCGACAAGGTGCCGACGCCGAATCCGGCCAGGCTCGGCCCGCGTGACGTGCTGACCCTCGGCGCGCACGGGATGCGGACGCGGCCGATGCGGGCGGTGCTGTCCGCGCTCGGCATCGGGATCGGGATCGCCGCGATGGTGGCGGTGCTCGCGATCCCGGCGTCGGGCGCGAAGGCGTTGCAAGACCAGCTGGCCGCGCTCGGCACCAACCTCCTTTCGGCGGGGCCGGGCAAGACGATGTTCGGCGGCGACGCGACTTTGCCCGACAGCGCGGTGCCGATGGCGAAGCGGATCGCCCCGGTGACGGCGGCGTCCGCGACCGGGACCACCGACGGGACCGTGCGGCGCACGGACAAGATCCCCAAGGACGAGACCTCCGGCCTCGGCGTCTACGCGGCGACGCCGGATCTGCTCGACGTCGTCGGCGGCTCGATCCGGGAGGGGCGGTTCCTCCGGGACGCCACTCGCGACTATCCGGTCGTCGTCCTCGGTTCGGTCGCGGCCGCGCGGCTCGGGATCGACCACATCGACCAGGCCAAACCACCGCAGGTGTTCATCAACGGGCATTGGTTCACCGTCGGCGGGATCCTCGGCCCGATGCCGCTCGCGCCGGAGATCGAGCGGTCGGCGCTGGTCGGCTGGGACGCCGCGAAACGGCTCCTCGGCTTCAAGGGACATCCGAGCACGGTGTACGTCCGGGCGAAGGACTCGCAGGTCGATAACGTCCGTTCGGTGCTCGCGCAGACGATGAACCCGGAAGCGCCCAACGAGGTCGAGGTGCGTCGCCCGTCGGAGGCGCTGGAGGCGCAGAAGCTGACGGAGAACACGTACAGCGCTCTGTTCCTCGGGCTCGGCGGTGTGGCGTTGCTGGTCGGCGGCGTCGGCGTGGCCAACACGATGGTGATCTCGGTGCTGGAGCGGCGCCGGGAGATCGGCCTCCGTCGCGCGCTCGGGGCAACGAAACGGCAGGTCAGAGGCCAATTCCTGGCCGAGTCGGTGCTGTTGTCCGGGCTCGGCGGGATCGCCGGGGTGCTGGTCGGCGTCCTCGTGACGTCCGCGTACGCGCTGAGCCAAGGCTGGCCGGCGGTGCTGCCCGTCGGCGCCCTGCTCGGCGGCGTCGGTGTCTCGGCACTGGTCGGTGCCGTCGCCGGTGCCTATCCGGCCATGCGCGCGGCCCGGCTCCCGCCCACCCAGGCCCTCGCCTAGCCCGCCTTTCGTCCTCTGGTTGCGGTAGTTCGTGGCGCCAACTACCGCAACCAGAGGACGAGTTGCGGAATGGCGGTGGGTAGCCTCGCCGGGTGCTGGTGGGATTGTCGGGGCGGAAACTCGCGGGGGCGTTGCTCGCGCTCGAAGTCGTCGTGGTCGCCGTGCTGTTCACGTTCAAGGTGTTCGACGGCCAGGACCTCGAGGTCTACATCGGCGGCGCACGGCTGCTCCTCGACTCGGGCGACCCGTACGGCACCTGGGTGCAGACGCACGGCGGCTGGCTGCCCTTCACCTACACGCCGTTCGCGGCGGCGGTCTTCCTGCCCGGCACCCTGCTGTCCGCCGCGCTGGCGACGAGACTGGTCGGGCTCGCGTCGATCATCGCGGGCGGGATCGTCGTGTACCTCTTCGTCGCGACGCTCAACGGCTCGCTCACCGACCGCGGATGCGTTCGCGGCCGCGCCATCGCCGTACTGGCGGCGATCGGGGCGCAAGCCGTCGGCGGGATCATGGAGCCGGTCCGGTCGACGCTCGGCTTCGGCCAGGTCAACACCCTGCTGATGCTGATGGTCGTCCTCGACGCCCTGCTGCCGGGACGCGCCCGCACCAAGGGACTGCTGATCGGCGTCGCCGCGGCGATCAAGCTGACCCCGGCCGTGTTCATCCTGTTCTTCTTGTTCCGCAAGGACTTCCGCTCGTCCGCGCGAGTCGTGGCCGGGTTCCTCGGCGCCGGTCTGCTGATGTTCCTGGTCGCGCCCGGCGCGTCGGCGAGGTTCTGGACGAACATCCTCTTCGACACCAGCCGCATCGGCGATCGCGGCTACGTCGGCAACCAGTCGCTGCGGGGGATGCTCGCGCGGTTCGGGCTCGGCTCGGCGGAGGACGTCGTCTGGGTGCTGGCCGCGTTCCTGGTGGTCGCGGTGACCGCTTTCGTGATCGTCCGCGTCGCCGAACCGGTGTTCGCGTTGACCGCTTGCGCGATCGGCGGGCTACTGGTCTCGCCGGTGTCCTGGACGCATCACTGGATCTGGTGCGTGCCGATCCTCGTGCTGCTGGTCTGGAGGCGAACGGTCGTTTCCTACGCGCTCGCCGTGGTGACGCTGGCGCTGTTCGTCGTCGCGCCGATGTGGCTGGCGCCGAGGCCCGCCGGGAACTTCGGCTGGTGGCTGGCGACGGAATCCTTCGTGCTGTACGGCCTCTTGCTGCTCTTCTTCGCCGTGTCGTCGCGTGAAGGCCCCCTTCCCTCGGTTGAGCCGGGCGAATTCTCGGGGTCCTCGCAACACCTGATGGCTTATGTGGCTGCCAGTAGATCACGCAGGCGCTCGGCTGGTTTGTTCCAGCCGAGCGTTTTGCGTGG
>NZ_JADNQM010000028.1:0-134628 GCF_046269425.1 Amycolatopsis sp. cmx-11-12
CAGCCCAACAAGCATAACTACATGGAGAGCCCGTTGCGGCGAGAGTCGCACGGCGGGTTCGGCGGGCGGCCTCTGGGAAACGCACCCGAGGAAACTCGGGCGGCGCGCCCAGGGCCGACCCATCTGCGACCGCCCCGCGCAGGCGTGCGAACTCGATCACTCGATCCCCTGGCAGTTCCAGGGCGAAACCAGCGTGGCCGACCTGGTCACCTACTGCACCCGGGACCACCGGCTCAAGGACGAGCCCGGCTGGGTCTATCACCTCGCCCCCGATGGGACGCTGAGGATCACGACACCGACCGGGCTGACGCACGTCAGCGAGCCACCGCCGCTGCATGAGCCGCGGCCGGAACCTCCGCTCTGAGCCCGCAGTGGGGATGAGTCTGGCCTCTGGCCATCGCCGTCGTCGAGATCTGGCATTGCGACGCCACCGCCCCCAAACGGCCAGAGCCAGGACCTACCTGGGCGTGGTCGCCCTCTCCGCCGGCTCCGACGAGAACGGCAAGTAGCCTTCGTCCGAGGGAGCGTCGAGCAGGCCCTCGGCGCCGTTCTCCAACAACCGGGCCATCTCCGCCGATCGGGGAAGCATCGTCTTCTCGTAGGCGGCGACGGCCTCGCCGACCGTGGTGGAGCCTGCCAACGCGAGGGCGAGTTCGGCCGCGTCGAGCATGGCCAGATTGGCGCCGACACCGAGTGGCGGCATCAGGTGGGCGGCGTCGCCGAGCAAGGTCACCGTCGGCCGGTGCTCCCACGTGTGCGGGACGGGCAGGACGAACAGCGGGCGATCGACGTACGGGCCGTCGTTGTCGGTGATCATCCGCACCATCGGCGGCGACCACGCCGAGAACGCGTCGAGCAGCCGGGTACGGATCTCCGCGGTGTCACTGGGACCTACCCAGTCCGCGGGCAAGCGCTGGACGATGTAGACCCGGATCTGATCGCCGCTGTTGCGCTGGGCGAACAGGCAGCGCTCGCCGTCGGCGGCCATGGCGCCGCCCTGTCCCACGAGCGCGGCGATGTCGGGATGCGCGGTGTCGACGTCCTCGAACCACGCCTCCAGGAAGGTGATTCCGGAGTACTGCGGAACTGCCGCGGACACCGCCGGGCGCACCCGTGACCACGCGCCGTCGGCGCCGATGACCAGGTCCGTCTCGACGGTCGTCCCGTCGGCGAAGTTCAGCTCCCCGGAACCACCCACGCCCACCAGGGTCCGGCCCCACCGCACGGTGCCCGGCTCCAGCGAGTCGAGCAGCATCCCCCGCAGCAGCCCCCGATCGATCTCCGGCTTGAACAGCTCACCTTCGGCCGGGACGTGGTGTTCCAGGATCCGCCCGGCCGTATCCAGCTTGCGCATCTCCTGTCCTTCCGGCCGCGCCAGCGCGAAGAACTCGTCGAGCAGACCGGCTTCACGCAGGGCGAGCTGCCCGTCGTCCGCGTGCAGGTCGAGGGTGCCGCCCTGGTCACGCGCCTGAGGGTGCGGGTCGCGGTCGTAGACCGTCACGGAGATGCCGTGCTTCTGAAGGATGCGGGCGCAGGTGAGGCCACCGGGGCCCGCTCCGACGATGCTGATTCTCATACCACCAGAAAAGCAGAACGAGTGAAAAAGTGCAACGAGTCAACTTAGTGACTGTGACAACACATGCGGTAGAGTGCGCTCATGGAGACACCGGGACGGCGTGAACGCAAGAAGGCGGCGACCCGCCAAGCGCTCGCGGACGCCGCGCTGAAACTGTTCCTGGAGCGGGGCTTCGACCAGGTGAGCATCCGGGACATCGCCGAAGCGGCGGACGTCTCGACCACGACGTTGTTCAAGCACTTCCCCGGCAAGGAAGCGCTGGTCTTCGACGAGGCTCAGGACCGCGAGGCGAATCTGATCGCCGCGGTGCGGCAACGCCCGGAAGGGCAGAGCGTCGTCGAGGCGTTGCGCGAGTACGTGCTCGCTACCTGGCTCCCGATCACAGAGCATCCCCAGTACCCCGAATTCACCGCGCTGGTGAACAGCACCCCCGCACTGCAGGAGTACGGCGAGCGCATGTGGACTCGGCACGCCGTGGCCCTCGGCGTCGCCATCGCCGACGACACCGGTGTCGGTCACGACGATGCCGCCTGCCGCGCGCTCGCGCGGTTCGTCTTGGACATCCCGGCGCTCACGCGTGGAACGCCGGATCCCCGGAAGGGTGTCGAGGAGATCTTCGACCTCCTCGCCCACGGCTGGCGCTAGTCCTCTTCGGCCGGGGGACGTGAGGCGCGCAGCGAGCCCGGATGCGCTTTGGCGGTGGGATCGTTGCGGGTTTTGAGCAGGCTCGCCACCGTCACCACGACGAGAATGCCGATGATCACCGCGAGGCTGACCGGCGTCGAGATCTCCGGGACACTCTCATCGATGTCGACGTGAGCCCAGTGCAGGATCAGCTTGATCCCGATGAACCCGAGGATCACCGCGAGCCCCGCCGACAGGTACACCAGGCGATCGAGCAGGCCCTTCACGAGGAAGTACAGCGCGCGCAAGCCAAGCAGGGCGAAGGCGTTGGCGGCGAAGACCAGGTACGGCTCGTCGGTGACGCCGAAGACGGCCGGGATCGAGTCCAGCGCGAACAGCAGGTCGATCCCGCCGATCGCGAGCAGCACCACCACCAGCGGCGTGCCCACCCGCTTCCCTTCGAGACGGGTGAACAGCTTGCCGCCGTCGTACTCCTTCGACAACGGCAGCAGGCGGCGCGCGGTCCGCACCACCACGTTGTTCTCGACGTCCGGATCCTCGTCGCGGTGCCGGAACAACTGGACCCCGGTGTAGATCAGCAGCAACCCGAACAGCAGGAACATGAAGGAGAACAACGAAAGCAGCGTGGCGCCGAGCGCGATGAAGATCGCGCGCATGACCAGCGCGACGACGATGCCGAACGTGAGCACCTTGTGCTGGTGTTCCTCGGGTACCGCGAAGGTGCTCATGATGATCACGAAGACGAAGAGGTTGTCGACCGACAGGCTCTTCTCCACGATGTAACCCGCGAAGTACTGCTGCCCGAAGTCTCCGCCGTGCGCCAGCGTCAGCCAGACACCGAACGCCACCGCGACCAGGATGTAGCCGATCGACCAGGCCACCGCTTCACCGAAGCCGACCTTGTGCGGCCGCACGGCCGCGATGATCAGGTCGAGTGCCAACAGCGCGAGCACCAGTCCGATCGTGACGATCCAGGTGAGGCCATCGATCTGGAGCATCCGCGCCCTGTCTTTCTTTCGACGGCAGGTACCCGGATCCTAAAGGTGGTTCTCCTCGCCCGCATTCGCATGACCCGGCGACGCTTCGAGCAGTTCCGCGAGGACGGTCTTGAGCAACGGGTGGTCCGCGCTCCCTCGCCGGACAGCGGCGAACACGCGGCGCAGCGGCGGCTCGCCACGCAACGGGACGGCGACCGCGCCGGGAACGGCGGTGAAAGCGTTGCGCGGCACCAAGGCCACGCCCTCGCCCGCGGCGACCAGGGTGGTGATCGCGTGG
This sequence comes from Amycolatopsis sp. cmx-11-12, assembly GCF_046269425.1. Lineage (NCBI taxonomy): Bacteria > Bacillati > Actinomycetota > Actinomycetes > Pseudonocardiales > Pseudonocardiaceae > Amycolatopsis > Amycolatopsis sp. cmx-11-12. Next base: position 3,497 of record NZ_JADNQM010000028.1, read on the forward strand.
AAATCGTCGGAGACGTGCCGGATCTCCGGGTTGGCACAGACGATCATCAGCACGTCGCGGCACGGGTTTCCCGGTTTCGGCGCGATCCAGTCGTCGTCGGCGAGCTCGTCGATGTCCACATCGGACGATCCGGCCAGCCGGTGCGCGGTGGGCAGCACGACGTCGAACGGCTCCACGTACAACGGGAACCGGGTGAGCCTGCTTTCATCCGTTCGTGGCGAGAGCCGGTACTCCTCGGTGATCGCGAGATCGATCTCGCCGTCGAGCAGCAGCGGGATGCTCGCGTGCCCTTCGACGTCCTGCACCAGCACCGAAACACCGGGCGAACCGGCACGCAGCGCGGCGATCGCCGGCGCGACCACCATAGTGATCGCCGAGGCGAAGCTCGCCAGCCGCACCTGCCCCTGGACACCGGAATCGAGCGCGGCCAGCGTGGCCTGCGCCCGTTCCAGTTCGGCGGCGACGGCGTTGGCGTGCACCACCATCAGTTCACCCGCGGGGGTCAGTGAGACCCGGCGGCCCCACCGCCTCAACAGCTGCTGGCCGCACTCGGCTTCGAGGGCGGCCAGCTGCTGGGAGACGGCGGACGGCGTCAGGTGCAGCGCCTGGCCCGCCGCCGTCACGGTGCCGTGGTCGGCGAGAGCGCGCAGTACCCGCAACCGTCGCGGATCGATCATTCGTCCATCATGGACCTTGCTGTCACGAAGGCGTCGACCGCACGGTTGACGTCGTCGGTCGAATGCGCCGCCGACATCTGCGTCCGAATCCGGGCCTTACCGTGCGGCACCACCGGATACGAGAAACCGACCACGTAGATGCCCTGGTCGAGCAGCAGATCGGCCATCTTGCCCGCCTTGGCGGCGTCGCCGATCATCACCGGGATGATCGGGTGCTCACCCGGGAGCAGGTCGAACCCCGCCTCGGTCATGCGCCGCCGGAACAGCTCGGTGTTGGCGCGCAGTTTGCCCAGCAGCTCGCTCGACTGGTCCAGCAGGTCCAGCGTGGCGAGCGCGGCGGCGGTGATCGACGGCGCGAGCGAGTTCGAGAACAGGTACGGCCGGGAACGCTGCCGCAGCATCTCGACGATCTCCGCGCGGCCCGAGGTGTAGCCGCCACTCGCCCCGCCGAGCGCCTTGCCGAGGGTGCCGGTGAGCACGTCGACCTTGTCCCGCACGCCGAATAGCTCCGGTGTGCCGCGACCGGTCGGGCCGGTGAAACCGACGGCGTGCGAGTCGTCGACCATCACCAGCGCGTCGTAGCGCTCGGCCAGCGCGCAGATCTCGTCGAGCGGCGCGAGGTAGCCGTCCATCGAGAACACGCCGTCGGTGGCGATCATCCGGTAACGCGCACCGGACGCCTCCTTGAGCCGTGCCTCCAGGTCCGCGACGTCGCGGTTGCGGTAGCGCATCCGCTTCGCCTTGCACAACCGGACGCCGTCGATGATCGACGCGTGGTTGAGCTCGTCGGAGATGATGACGTCCTGATCGGTCAGCAGCGTCTCGAACAACCCGGCGTTGGCGTCGAAGCAGGAGCTGTAGAGGATCGTGTCCTCGGTGCCGAGGAACTCCGAGAGCTTCGCCTCGAGTTCCTTGTGCGGCTGCTGGGTCCCGCAGATGAACCGGACCGACGCCATGCCGAAGCCCCAGCGGTCCAGCGCCTTCTGCGCGGCCTTGACCAGCACGGGGTGGTCGGCGAGGCCGAGGTAGTTGTTCGCGCAGAAGTTGAGGACGTCTCCGCCCGCGACACTGACCGAAGCCTTTTGCGGTCCCTGGATCACCCGCTCGCCCTTGTACAGCCCGGCTTCCCGGATTTCGGCGAGCCCGGCCTTGAGGTCGTCGCGCATCGCGCCGTACATCAGTTCTCCGTCCAATCCAGAATGACCTTGCCGCAACGGCCTTCCCTCGCCGTCGCGAACGCCTTCGCGTGATCCTTGTACCCGAACCGGTGCGTGATCACCGGCGAGATGTCCAGCCCGGCCTGCAGCAGCACGGACATCGAATACCAGGTCTCGAACATCTCGCGCCCGTAGATCCCCTTGATCTGGATCATCTTCAGCACGACGGCGGCGATGTCCACCGAGACCTCGGAGGCGGGCAGGCCGAGCAGCGCGACGCGGCCGCCGTGGGACATGTTCGCGATCATGTCGCGCAACGCCTCGGGCCGTCCGCTCATCTCCATACCGACGTCGAAGCCCTCGGCCATGCCGAGCCGTTCCTGCGCGTCGGCGATGGTCGCCGACGAGACGTCCAGCGCCAGGTCGACGCCGACCTTGCGGGCCAGTTCCAGTCGGTGCTCGCTGACGTCGGTGACGACGACGTTGCGCGCGCCAGCGTGGCGCGCGATGGCGGCGGCCATGATGCCGATCGGCCCGGCGCCGGTCACCAGTACGTCCTCGCCGATGACTGGGAACGACAGCGCGGTGTGCACGGCGTTGCCGAGCGGGTCGAAGATCGCCGCGATGTCGAGGTCGACCTTGGTGCGGTGCACCCAGGCGTTCATCTCGGGCAGCACGGCGTACTGCGCGAACGCGCCGTCGGTGTGCACGCCGAGGCCCTTGGTCCTGGCGCACAGGTGACGCCGCCCGGCCTTGCAGTTGCGGCAGCTTCCGCAGACCAGGTGCCCCTCACCGCTGACCAGGTCGCCCACCTTGACGGTGGTCACCGACCGGCCGATCTCGACCACCTCGCCGACGAACTCGTGCCCGATGACCAGTGGCGCGGCGATGGTGCGCGCCGCCCAGTCGTCCCACGAGTCGATGTGCAGGTCGGTGCCGCAGATACCCGCGCGCAGCACGCGGATGGCGACGTCGCCGGGGCCGACGGCCGGATCCGGCACGTCGGTGAGCTCAAGCCCTGGTGCTCGGTCGGCTTTGACCAATGCCTTCATGGCGCGAAGTCTGGCCCCCGAGGCCTGTGCAGTCCATCGCGAGTTTCTGAAATCCCTCGTTAGCGTGTCTTCACAAGCGGCCCGCCCCGCTCGCCGATCAGCGTGGCCACTCCTTCGAGTAATCGGGCCAGACCGAAGGCGTAAGCGTGCTCAGGATTATGGGCTGCCTGGTGCGCTTCCCCCGCCGACCGACCGACGCGCGCCGCGAGCGGGAACCTGGCCGGATCGAAGACTTCGGCGAGCAAGGGACCGACCTTTTCCCACCATTGCTCGTCGTTCATCCCGGTACGGCGAACGGCGCGATCGACTTCGATCCGCCGCCGGGCGACCCCCTCCACGTGGTCGTGCACCAGCGTGATGACCGAGTCCATCTCGACATCGGTGAGGCCGAGGCCCTCGACCACTGCCAGTTCGCGTTCGTACTTCGCGATCGAGTGCGGCCCGAGCGGCGGGCGCCCGGTGAACACCTGCAGCACCCACGGATGACGCAGGCAGAGGTTCCAGTTCACCTTCGCGACCTCACGCAGGCCGTCCTCCCAGCCCTGGTCTCCGGGTTCGCCCAGTTCCGCCACCGCTTCCTCGTAAACCCTGTCGAGCATCGCTTCGAGGAGTTCCTCCCGCGAGGCGATGTAGGTGTAGAGCGACATCGTGCCGACGCCCAGCGATTCGGCGACCCTGCGCATCGACAGCGTGGCGACATCCTGGTCGCCGTCGGCGAGTCCGACCGCCGCGGCGACGACCTGCTCGGTGGTCAACGTGTGTTTCGGCCCGCGCCGCGGGAGCTTCCGTGTGCCCCACAACGTGGCGATCGTGCGCGCCGGATCGCCGCCGTTGATCTCCGTCATGGCGCCATCATAGAAGACTTACTCCGTAACCCGTACGAAGTTTGTGCTACTCTATTCCGTATGCCATACGAAGAAGCGACACTCGAAGCCGTCGACCTGCGAAAACGGTACCGGGAGAAGGTGGCGCTGGACGGGTTCAGCCTTCGCGTCGAAGCGGGCACGGTGTGCGGCCTGCTCGGGCCGAACGGGGCGGGGAAGACCACCGCCGTGCGAATCCTGAGCACCCTGCTCCGCCCCGACGGCGGCCGGGCGTGGGTGGCGGGCCACGACGTGCTCGCGGACCCCAAGGCGGTGCGCTACCGCATCGGCCTGGTCGGGCAGAACGCCTCGGTGGACGAGATCCTGACCGGCCGTCAGAACCTCGTGCTGTTCGGCAAGCTCCACCATCTGAAGGCCGCCGCGGCGAAACGCCGGGCGGACGAACTCCTCGAACGGTTCGACCTCACCGAAGCGGCGGGCAAACCCGTCGCCGCGTACTCGGGCGGGATGCGACGACGGCTGGACCTGGCCGCCGGCCTGATCCTCTCGCCGCCGGTGCTATTCCTCGACGAACCGACCACCGGGCTGGATCCGCGCGCCCGCATCGAGGTCTGGGCGTCGATCAAGGATCTGGTCGGCTCCGGCACGACGGTGCTGCTGACCACCCAGTACCTCGAAGAAGCCGATCAACTCGCCGACCGGATCGCCGTCATCGACGCGGGCCGGGTCGTCGCCGCCGGGACCCCCGACGAACTCAAGGCGAAGGTGGGCCCGGACCGGGTCGAGACCGTCACCCGCAAACCCACGCTCGACGAGGTCTTCCTGCACCTCACCGGACACGCCACCACAGAGGAGCCGTCTTGACCGCGATTTCCGACGCCACCGCGCTCACCGGCCGGATCCTGCTGCACTGGCGGCAGCGACCCGGCTCGATACTGGTCGGGTTGCTGTTCCCCGTCCTGATGGTGCTGATGTTCGGCTACCTCTTCGGCGGGGCGATGGCCGTCCCCGACGGCGAGTACCTGGACTTCCTCATCCCCGGCATGCTCACGATGACCATGCTGTTCGGGCTGGAGGCCATGGTCGTGGCCGTCACGACGGACGCCGCGAAGGGCGTCACCGAACGGATTCGCGCCATGCCGGTCGCCACGACGGCGATCCTCGCCGGGCGCAGCGCGGCCGATCTGCTCAACGCCGTCGTCGGTCTCGCCGTCATGGTCGTGACCGGGCTGCTGGTGGGCTGGGTACCGGAACGCGGCTTCCTGCCGACGCTGGCCGCGTTCGGATTGCTGCTGTGGCTGCGGTTCGCCTTCACCTGGGTGGGCATCTACCTCGGTCTGCTGCTGAAGACACCGGAGTCGGCCGTCGCCGTGCAGATCCTGGTCTGGCCGGTGGGCTTCCTCTCCAGCGTGTTCGTCTCGCCGGTGACGATGCCTGGCTGGCTCGGCGCGATCAGCACGTGGAACCCCCTGTCCGCCACCGCGACCGCGATCCGGGACCTGTTCGGCAATCCCACTTGGGGCGCGACCGACTGGGCGAGCACGCATTCGGTCACGTTGGCGTTGCTCTGGCCCGCCGTGCTCACCGCGATCTTCCTGCCGCTCGCGGCTAGGCAGTACCGCGCGCTGGGCCGGTGAGCGCGGACGCCGGGGCGACGGCGGCTCCCGGAACACGGACCGTGACGAAGTCCGGCCGCGGCACTAGTTCGAAGCCGATCGACCGGTACAGACGGATGGCCGAGGTGTTCGACGCCGCCGCGTGCATCATCGGGCGGTGACCGCGGGCGCGGATTCCCACCGCCACCGCGCGGACGAGCCGGGTCGCCAGTCCCTGGCCGCGATACGCGGGGTCGGTGCAGACGGCGCTGATCTCGGTCCAGCCGGGCGGGCGCAGCCGCTCGCCCGCCATCGCGATCAGCGCGCCATCGCGCCGGATTCCCAGGTATGTCCCCAATTCGATGGTCCGCTGCCGGAACGGTCCCGGTTTGGTCCGCTCGACGAGGTCCAGTATCTCCGGCACGTCCTCAGGCCCCAACAGGACGGCTTCGGGATCTTCGGCGACTTCGAGCGCGACGTCGACCAGCCGGACCCCGGCGATCCTGTCGAGGACTTCCCAGTCCGCCGGTACCGGCAGGGAGTTGTGGACGGTGACCGTCTCGCCGGGGCCTGACAGTGCCGCGACGTCGTCCCAGACGTCGCCGTCCGGTTCCGGTGGCAGGGCGAGGAAAGGAGCGACATCGACCTGGTAGCGCAGCACTTGGCCGGACCGTTCGGCGAAGTGCGCGTGCGGACCGGTCAGCGATGCCCAGACGGGATCGTCGAGAGGGGTGACCATGACGGCTGCGACGCCACCGACCGGACTTTCATTCCCGCTCCCACATCCTGAACACAGCTCGCGGACCGGGTGACATCGTGGTCGTCGCGATCCGCCGTTCGGCGGGTTACGGTGACCCGGATGAGGGACGACGTCGAGCCGGACGCAGCGGACGCGGCGCTGCTCGACGCCTTCCGTGCCGGTGACATCGCAGCCGGCGAAGCGCTGTTCCGGCGGCACGCCGAACCGCTCCGGCGGCTCGCGGCGGGCTGGGTCGCCGAGCCCGCCGAACGGGACGACCTCGTGGCCGAGGCCTTCGTGCGCGTCCTGGGTGTCATCCGCGCCGGGGGCGGTCCCCGGGAGAACCTGCGCCCTTATCTCGTGGTCACCATGCGGAACCTGGTGGCCAAATGGAGCCACCACCACAAGCGGGTCGAGTTGTACGGCACGACCCCGGCGACCGAAGAGGACACCGGAGCCGTGGGCGCGGAGGAACTCCTCATCCTCCGCTCGAACGCCCGCCTGGCGTGGGCCGCTTACTGCGCGCTGCCCGGGCGCTGGCGGACCGTGTTGTGGCGGACCGAGGCCGAAGGTGACTCGCCGAAGGTGGTGGCCCCGTTGCTGGGGGTGTCCCCCAACGGCGCCTCCGTCCTCGCCCTGCGGGCCCGCGAAGGCCTGCGCCAAGCCTTCTTGCAGGCGCAGGTCCCCGAAGCGGGAACGCCGTGCTGCCAGGAAGCGCGGCGCCGGATGGGCGCGTGGCTCCGCGGCGGGGTGCCCGGCCGCCGGGCGAACCTGATCACCGCGCATCTGGCGGGCTGCGAACCCTGCCGGACCGTCGCCACCCGGCTCGACGAGGTGAACCGCGAGATGCCGCCGGGAGTACGCGCCGTCTCCGCCTGAGGCGGATCAGCCGGGGACGGGAGCGCCCTCCCCCGCGATCCGCAGGGCCTCCACCAGTTCCCGGTACAGGGTGTCGGTGGCGAGCAGCTGGTCGTGACTGCCGCTGGCCCGCACCCGGCCGCCCTCCATCACCACGATGGTGTCCGCGTCGATGACCGTCGACAGCCGGTGCGCCACGGTGACCACGGCGCCCTCGCGGGCCCGCCGCCGGATGCAGTCGTGGATCGCGCTCTCGGTCCGGCCGTCCACCTGCGCGGTCGCCTCGTCGAGCAAGACCACGTCCGGCGTGCGCAGGATCGCCCTCGCCAGCGCGATCCGCTGGCGTTCCCCGCCGGAGACCGACGTCGACGACAGCGGTGTGTCCAGGCCGTCGTCGAGTGCGGCGATCTTGTCGCTCAGCCTGACTTCGCCGAGTGCCCGCAGCACCTCCTCCTCGGTCGCGTCCGGATGGGTGAAGAGCAGGTTCTCCCGGATCGTGCCCGGCACGATCGGCGTCTCCTGTTCGACGTAGGCCAGCCGCGTCCGCACGTCCGCGTACGGCAGGTCCGCGTACTCACGCCCGTCCAGCAGCAGCGAACCCGACTGCGGCTGGACGAACCGCATGATCAGCGACAGCATCGTGGTCTTGCCCGCGCCGGACGGCCCGACGATCGCGGTGTGCCCGCGTCTCGGGATCTTCAGCGAGACGTCCCGCAGTGCCGGATCGCCGCCGTAGCCCGCGGTGACCCCGCGCAGTTCGAGCACCGGCCCGCCCTGATCCACAGCCGATTCCGGCGTCGTGGGCGTCTTGTCCTCTTCGACCTCCAGCGCGTCCATTTCCCGGATCCGCCCGGCGGCGGCGATCCCCGCCTGCAACGCGGTCATGTTCTGGCTCAGTTCGGTGATCGGCTCCATCAGCGCGAACGCGTACAACAGGAACGCGATCAGGCTCGACACCTCGAGCAGGCCAGCGTCGACCCGCCAGGCACCGAGACCGAGGATGACCAGGATCGCGCCCTGGATGCCCGACCACGCCACCACCCACGCGATGGCCTGCCGCCGCACCGCGCGGACGCCGTGGACGGCGGCCGCCTCCGCGTCGACCAGGATCCGGTCGGATTGACGGCCTTCGGCACGGCTGGCCTTCACCGTGCGGATCGCCCGCAGCGCGCCTTCCAGCACGCCGCCGAGCTTGCCGACCCGGTCCTGCGCCTTCTCCTGTTCCTTCGCGATGGCGGGCATGAGCCAGGCGAACAGCGCGACCACCACGACCACGGCCGCGACCGTGGTCCCCAGCAGCACCGGGTCGAGCACGCTCATCAGCACCAAGGTGCCGATGAGCATCACCACCCCGTTGATCAGGCCGATCACGCTGGACGACGCCGCCTCGCGCAGCAGCACCGTGTCCGAGGTGACGCGAGTGACCAGTTCCCCCGTCGGCCGTTTCGTGATGGCCGGGATCGTCGCGCGGAAGAAGCGCCGCACCATCGATTCCCGCGCCTTCAGCACCACCCGCTCGCCGACCGTGCCGAGCAGGATCCATTGCGTCAGCCAGATCACCGAGCCCACCAGCATCAGGCCGAGCAGCGCCAGCACGGGTCCGGCCAGCGACGTCGACGACCCGAGCGAGTCGAGCACCCATTTCGTGACCATGGGCGTGGCGAGACCGGTCGCGGAGCCGAGCAGGGCGAGTACCAGGCCGATCGCGAGTGCCCCCTTGTGTGGCCGCGCGAACGACCACAGCACCTTCAATCGTGGAGTATCCATGGTTCCCAATGGAACACTCGTGTTCTAAAATCGTCAAGCGAGTTCCATATCGGAGAGCGAGGTACGGTACCGGCCATGAGTGAGGGTGTGGTCACCGAGACGGGTGTCCGGGCGAGGACCCGGCGCGCGATCCTGGACGCGGCCATCGAGAAGCTGACGAAGCAACCGAGCGCGACGCTCGCCGACATCGCGGCGGCCGCGGACGTCGGGCGGACCACGGTGCACCGCTACTTCCCGGAGCGGTCGGACCTCATCGACGCCGTCAGCCTCGACGCTCTCGACAAGATCTCCCAGAGCACCGAACGAGCCCGGATCGACGACGGCCCGGTCCCGGCCGCACTGGCGAGGCTGTGCCAGGAGTACTTCGAGCACGCCGACGTCTTCCAGTTGCTGTTCACGATGCCGGATCTGATGACCCGCCCCGAATGGAAAGAGGAGAGCGAGGACGACCGCGTCCTGCTCGGGCTCATCGAACGCGGGCACCGCGAAGGGACGATCGACCCGGCGATGACGAAGGAATGGTTGCTGCAACTGCTGTGGAGCCTGCTCTACACAGCTTGGGAGATGGTCCAGGAGAAGACGCCGAAGCACGAAGCGCTCACGTTGTGCATGCGCAGCCTGGAAAAAGTCATCGCGGTCGACTGAGGCTGTACGGAAGGGACGACCTGATGTCGTCCGAAAGGATGACGCGAGCACGCGCCCGCTTCGATGATCCTTTCCCGGTGATGGAAAAAACCGGCACCCGCCCGGGTGCTGCCTGGGGAATCGTCATCGGTGGGGTCGTGGTGTTCGCCGCCGCCCCCGCACTGCTGCTGGCGACCGGGCACGACACGATCAAGCCGTCCGCGGATTCGGACAAGGGGCTTTCCCTCGCGGGCGCCCTGATTCCCGCACTGGCCGGGATCCTGCTGATCCGCGGGATCCCGCTCAACGCACCCAGACTGCTCCCCGAGACGACCGACCGGCGCGGACTGAGCAGACAGGCGGCGGCCTTGGCGCTCATCGCCTTCTTGTGGCCACTGGCGTTGTTCCTGGTGTCCGCCGCGGGACATCATGCGCTGGTCCGCGACATCTGGGCACTCGCCAAACCGCTCGTGTTCCTGGTGCTGCCACTGGTTCTCTTGCGAATCCTGCGCGCCTCGGGGGAACGGGATCCGTTCCGGCTCACGTGGCGGCCTCGCCAGACTTGGCAATGGCTCGCACCGATTCCGGCGGTGCTCGTGTTCGGCTGGCTGTCCGTCCTGGGACCGCTCGCGCCGCCGCTTCCCACCGCCGAGGACTATCCCGACCCGGTGGTACTCGCGGTGGGCGCGACGCTGACGTTCTTCACCGCGAACGTGCTCGAAGAGGTCTTCTTCCGCGGCATGCTCCAGACCCGCTTGGAGGCACTTTTCGGTCGCTGGCCAGGAATCCTGCTGGCGTCACTGCTGTTCGCGTGGCTGCACCTGCCGACACACGGTCAGGGAGCACTGCCCCTGACCTTGGGCGCGATCGTTGCCTTCCAAGGGTTCTTCGGCCTGTTCACCGGCTACCTGTGGTCCCGCTACCGCAACCTGTGGGCCCCGATCGCCGCGCACACCGCGATGAACACCTTGCCGCTACTGCTGATGTGACGCGGCGGGGGTCCTCGAAGGGTCAAACGGGTCGTGAGTGGCGGTTCGGGTCAGGGCCAAGCGTCTAGGTACCTACGGCTGGGTCGGGACCCGGGGTCCGTGAAGGCCCCTTCCCTCGGCTCAGCCGAGGAAAGGCGACCTTCACACCTTCCCCAAGTACATGAAGGACCCCTTCCTGTACCTAGGCGCAAGCAAGGGGGCCTTCATGTACTTCCAGGGCGCCGGAACAGAGTGGGTCGTGAGTGGCGATTGGGGCTATAACCCGAATCGCCACTCACGCCCAACCCGCTCCGCTTTACGCGCCGATGGTCGCCGCGTCGATGACGAACCGGTAGCGCACGTCACTGTTCTCGACCCGGTCGTAGGCCACGTTCACCTGGTCGGCCGAGATCGTCTCGATCTCCGCGCCGATCCCGTGCTCGGCGCAGAAGTCGAGCATCTCCTGGGTCTCGGCGATGCCGCCGATCATCGAACCGGCGAGCACCTTGTTCCCGCCGAGCAGTGAGAAGGCGTTGTAGGACAGCGGTTCGCCGGGCGCGCCGACGTTCACCATCGCCCCGCCGACGCGCAGCATGCCGAGGTAGGAGTCGATGGGCAGTGTCGCCGAAACGGTGTTGAGGATCAGGTCGAAGCGGCCGCGCAATGTCTGGAACGTCGACTCGTCACCGGTCGCGTAGTAGTCCTTCGCGCCCAGCTTCAGGCCGTCCTCCTGCTTCTTCAGGCTCTGACTGAGCACGGTCACGTCGGCGCCCATGGCGGCCGCGATCTTGACCGCCATGTGCCCGAGCCCGCCGAGGCCGACGACGGCGACCTTCTTGCCCGGTCCGGCGCCCCAGCGGTTCAGCGGGGAGTAGGTGGTGATGCCCGCGCAGAGCAGCGGGGCGGCGACGTCGAGGCCGATCCCTTCCGGGATCCGGCAGACGAAAGCGTCCTTCACGACGACCTGACGGCTGTAGCCGCCATAGGTGTTCTCGCCGTCGAAGCCGACGCCGTTGTAGGTCTGGACGTTGCCCTTGACGCAGAACTGCTCGGTGCCCGCGAGGCAGTACTCGCACTCGCCACAGGAATCCACCATGCAGCCGACCCCGACGCGGTCGCCGACCTGGTACTTCGTGACACCGGGCCCGACCGCGGCGACGACGCCGGCGATCTCGTGCCCTGGCACCATCGGGAAGATCGCGCTGCCCCAGTCCTCCTTGACCTGATGGATGTCGCTGTGGCAGATCCCCGCGAACGCGATGTCGATCAGCACGTCGTCCGAACGCAGGTCGCGGCGCTCGATCGTCGTCGGCGACAGGGCGGCGCCCGGGGACGGCGCGGCGATGGCGTGCGTGGTCGTCGTCATGAAACCCTCCGAGAAACAGTGAGACCATGTAAGAGGTCACTTACAACGAGCGTAAGAGGGCTCTTACATATTCCGCGACCGGGACGGTGTGATCCACGACATGGGCGGCAAGTACCACCACGGCGACCTCCGCGCCGAACTCGTGCGAGTCTCGCTCGACCTGATCGCCGAACGGGGACTCGCCGCGTTCTCCGTCGCCGAGGTCGCCCGCCGGGCGAAGGTCAGCCCTGGCGCGCCCTACCGGCACTTCGCGGACAAGGAGAGCCTGATGGCGGCCATCGCCGCCACCGTGGCCTGCCGGCTGGCGGACCGGGTGCACGACGCCGTCGAGGCGGAGAGCGACCCGGTCTCGGCACTCGCCGCGGCCGCCGGCGCGTACACGGAGTACCTGATCGAACGCCGCGCCGGGATGAACATCATCTACGCCGACGGCCTCCAGGGCCCGGAGCACTCGACCCTGCACGAGCAGACCCGCCGACTGACCGACCAGTTCGTCATGCTCTGCCTGACCGTCGCCGACCGCCCGCAGGACGGGCTCGAACTGATGGAGCAACTGTTCACCCAGGCACACGGCTACGGCACGTTCTATCTCGACGGCGTCTTCACGAAACAGGGCTATTCCAAGGAAATCGTCGTCCGGAAGTCGACAGAGGCGGCCCGCACCGCCATCGAGGGCCGCACGAAAATGTGACGTGATTCACGTCTGATTTGTCCGATTACCGGGGCTCCCCGCGCCGACAGGATGCGAAGCGCAATCCTTTCGACAGCGAGGAGAAACGCGTGAGCGTCGAGCAAGACATCGGAACGTGGCGGGAACTGGGCCGCCACACGAGTACCGCGGCGGTGTTGGCGGGTGGCGTGCTCGTCGGCGCGATCACCATCTACGTGGCGGCGAGCCTGCTGCCGACAGCGGTGCGGGAGATCGGCGGGCGGGCCCTGTACGCCTGGACCATGACGGCGTTCCTGGTCGCACAGGTCGTCGCGACCATGCTCGTGGGCCGGGCCCTTTCCCGGTGCGGGGACAAGGTTTCCTACCTGATCGGCTTCAGCGTCTTCGCCGCGGGCTCGGTCGTTTGCGCGGTGAGCCCGTCGATGCCGGTGCTCCTGCTCGGCCGCGGGATCCAGGGACTCGGCGCCGGTCTGCTGACCGGTCTCGGCTTCGCCCTGATCCACTCGGCCCTGCCGCCTCGGCTGTGGAGCCGAGGGAGCGCCTTGATCTCCGCGATGTTCGGGGTCGGCAACTTCGCGGGCCCGGCGCTCGGCGGATTCTCGGCACAGTTCGGCTCATGGCGGTCCGCGTTCGTCGTGCTGGCCGTGGCGGCCGCCGTGCTGGCGGTATTCGTCCCGAGGGCGCTCCCCGGCGATGAACAGCCGACGCAGGCGGCGCCGGTACCGGTCGCCTCACTGGCCTTGGTAGTCGGCGCGGCGGGCGCGGTGAGCGTGGCCGGGATCCTGACCGGGGTCGCCGCGATGGCGGCGTTCATCGCGCTGGGTCTCGCGCTCGTGGCCGCGTTCCTCTTGACGGAGAAGCGCGCGACGGCGAGTGTGCTCCCCCGCTCGGTGTATCAGCCTGGTTCGCGGTTGCGGTGGATCTACCTGAGCATCATGGTCCTGGCGTCCGGCGTCGCCGTCGAGACGTTCCTGCCGTTGTTCGGCCAGCAATTGGGCGGCCTCCCGCCCGCGGCGGCCGGATTCTTCGCCGCCGCGCTGTCCTTGGGCTGGTCGGTGAGCCAACTGTTCAGCGCCTCGGCCCATCGGCCGGAGACGATCCGGCGGCTCCTGATCGCCGGGCCCGTCTGCCTCGCCGCCGGATTCGCCCTGCTGGGTCTGTTGCAGAGCGAACAACCGCCGCTGCTCGTCGTTCTCCTTTGGCTGCCCGTGCTCTTCTTCGGTGGCACGGGAATCGGCATCGCGATGCCGCATCTGTCCGTGGCGGCGATGACCTCCGCCCCGGACGGCGAGGGAGGGAAGGCCGCCGCCGCGATCGCCACGATCCTGACGATGTCGACCGCCTTCGGCGCGGCGGTCGCCGGGCTCCTGGTCAACCTGGGCGCACCGTCGGTCGTCACGTCGGCGAGGTGGCTGCTGTTCGGCTTCGCCGCCATCGCCGCCCTCGGCGTCCTTACGGCGCGACGACGGTGAACTCGATCTCGCCGGGGCTCACCGATCCCCGGCGAGATCGCGGGAGTTCAGTGCCGCCGGTCACGCGGGACGCGGACGGCGATCGGGCAGCCGCCGTCGCAGCGGATGTGCGCCCAGACGATCTTCCCGCCGCGCACCGGCTCACGCCGGACACCCCACTGCACCGCCACCCCGTCGACGACGAGCAGTCCGCGTCCGCGCGGATCCTCGATCTGGGAAAGGCGTGCCCGGGGTTGTTCGACGCTGACGTCCGCGACCTCGATGCGGACCGCGCACGGCGAAACGCCACGCCACAGCTGGATGTGGCGTGCACCGCCGCCGTGCACGTAGGCGTTGGCGACGAGTTCCGTCGCCGCCAGCAGGACGTCGTCACGATGGCCTTCCCCGAGGTCGGGAAGGCATCTGACCACCCAGGCACGCATGTCCGGCAACGCACGTGGCGTCGTGGCTCGCAGGTCAAGCACCCAGGTTCCCGGCACCGGATGCTCCGCGATACTGATCATGGAGCCACCCTTCCCGTCACGCGGCCTCGCTGCTGAAGTCGCACAATCGGGTTACCCAGAACGTCCGCCGATCAACCCGTGGCGAACACGACACCGGTTCAGCGGGCCGCGATGCCTTCCAGCAACGCTGTGACCACGGCATCCGCGTCCGGTGAGGTGACCACTTTCGGACCGTGCGGGAACAGGCCGGACAGCACGGTTTCGTGACAGACGCCGACCAGCATCGCCGTCGCCGCCTCGACATCGCCGCTCAGCCTGCCGAGATCCCTTTCCGCGCGAAGGTATCCGGCGAGGCGATCCCGCCAGGTCTCGCCGTCCTCGGCCAGCTCCCCGAACCGCGCGAGCACGGCGGGACGGGCGAGCAGCCCGGCGAACGCGGGCAGGATCTCCTTGTGCAGAGCCAAACCGTAGGCCAGCTGTGTGAGGAGATTGTCCCGCACCGTACCCGAACCGGGCACGGGCAGCTCGCCGAGTTGGTCTTCGACTCCCCGCACGTGCGCCGCCAAGGCGTTGGCCAGCAACTCTTCCTTGTCGGCGAAATGGTTGTACAGCACGCCGTCGGCGACCCCGGCCTCGCGCGCGATGGCCCGCACCGTGAGTTCCGCGGTGCCGTTGGCGGAAATCAGGTTCGCGGCCGTGGCGATCAGGTGCTCGCGCAGGCTCCGGCCGTCTTCGGTGTGGCGCAGAACCGCCGCTTTTCTCGGTGACATCCGGGCTCAGCGTAGTGCGGACGCCGTGACCAGCCACGCAGTGCCACGCAGCCGGACATCGTCAGCGTTTTCGAACGGCTGAAGGGCGGTCGAAAGCGCTTCCCGGGCCGCGTCCGCCGTTCCCTCGTCGACCTGGCCGAGATGGTACTTGACCGGCCCCCAGTCCGCGATGAATCCGGCCGCGTCGGGCACGTCACTCCCCCAGACCTGATCGGCCTCGACGCGCGTGCAGGTGACGTCGCGGAATCCGGCGTCCGTCAGCACCGAGCGAACCCGGGCCGGATCGGCGAACGAGGTCGGCCCGGTTCCGTCCGCACCGGTGGGCGTCGGCAGAAACGGTGCCAGCGCGCCGAAAACGGCACCGAGATCGGTTCCGGCGAGTTCGGTCATGCACAGGAACGCAAGCCTGGCACCCGGCCGCAGCGCGCGGTGCACATTGGCGAAAGCGGCGACCGGATCGGCGAAGAACATCACCGCGAACCGGCTGAGCGCGACGTCGAAAGCGCCTTCCTCGAACGGGAAGACCTGGACGTCACCCTGCTCGAACGTCACGTTCGCGACGCCCTCGGCCTCCGCGCGGGCCCGCGCCGTGGTGAGCATCGGCGCGGACAGGTCGATCCCGGTCGCGCCCCCGAGCGGGGCACGGCCGGCGGCGAGCCGGGTGACCTGGCCGTTCCCGCAGCCGATGTCCAGCACCCGGTCACGTTCGCCGATTTCCGCCGCGTCGAACAGGAATTCGTTGAATCCGCCGTTCACGGCGTCGTAGCGCTCGTCGTGCGCCGCCCAGTGCCGTCCCTCGTAGCCGTTCCACGCTTCCGCCTGAGCGGTGTTGACGATGCCGGACATGCCAGAACCTCCTCCATCATGAACGCATGTTCATGAACACGTGTTCATAATGGCGGAGGCCCAGTCCGGCCGTCAAGCCGTGATGCTCCGGAACCCGCGCGGACGCCCGAAGGGCCCATTCAAAGCACCGCAAGCGTTTCATCCGGATTTCATGGCGTCGCCCTACGGTTCCGGGCACGGATCCGCATCGGCGGACCGGTGGTCCACGAGGAGACGTGCATGAGCCCGGCGAGCCGGACCCCGTACAACATGGTGCTGCCCCGGGACGACCGGCCGAGTCCCGGGGAACGGGACGGGGTCGTCGGCCCTGGCTGGAGCTGGGCGGCGTTCTCCACGCCGTGGGCCGACGGCCGCCCGTCGCCCCGATACCGGTGGACGCTGTTCGAGACCGCCGGCCAGGCCGTCGACGACCTGCGACGTTGCCTGGACGACGGCAATGTCAGCAGGCGCGGCGCCCTGTGCTCGTCCGTACTCCGCAACCGCGGGGCACCGCGGGAACTCGTGCTGTGCGACGCCGCGGACTGGGCGTGCGCCGTCCACGAGGTCCGTGCCGGGATTCACCTGACCGACGCGGGTGACGCCTACTTCGCGCGCTGGCGGGCCAGCATGCAGGGACACCGCTTCACGATCGTCAACGCCGGTGTACCGACTGTCTGGTGAGGTCCAGACCTTCGAGCGCGAGGGCGCGCTGCTGGGAATCGCCGTCGGGTCCGATGGTGGTGAGCACCCATTCGAAGTGTTCCCTCGCGGCCACCGGGTCACCGGCGGCGAGATGGGTGCGGCCGAGCCGGTTGCGGATCTCGGACTCCATTCCGACGACGGTCTCCTCGGTGACCGCCGTCAGTGCCCGCCGCTGGAGTTCGAAGGCCGCGTCGAGATTCCCCAGTTCCAGTTCCGCCGCGCCGAGCCGGGCGAGGCTGGTCGCGGTCAGCAGGCCGTCCGTGGTCTCCTCGGCGAGTTCGACGGACCGCCGGAGGTCCAGCGCGGCTTCGGCGAACCTGCCGATTTCGAGCCGGACGGTGCCGCTGTGACACAGCACCCTCGCCAGCATCCCAGGGCTGCCGATCTCCTCACTCAGATCGCGGGCGCGGCCGAGGTGGACGAGCGCCTCCTCGTGCTCGCCGTCCAGGTAGGCGAGAAAGCCGAGCGCGGACAACGCCCGTTCGGCGAGCCAGCTGTCCCCCACCTCTTCCGCCATGATCATCACCTGCCGCGTCCCGGGGATGGCGAGATCGTGGTGACCGGCGATCAGATCCGCCATGGCCAGCCCGCCAAGAGCCCGCGCCTCCACTCCGCGGTCGCCGGAGGCCTGGCCCGCTCGCAGCGCGTCGTCGAACCAGCCGCGCGCCCGGTCCAGCTGTCCCTGCATGGCGTAGGCGTAGCCGAGGCAGAACCGCAGCGACGAGACCAAGCGTTCGTCATCGACCCGTTCCGCCAGAGGCAACGCGATTTGCAGCGCCGCCCGGGATTCGTGGTAACGCTGCTGGCGCGCAAGATAGTCGACCAGCCCCTCGGCGATCGAGCACGCGACGTCGTCAAGCCCGGCCTCGGCTGCTTGGGTGACCACTTCCGGCAGGTCGCCGACGGCGTCCAGCCAGGCGGAAGCGTCTCGTTGCCCGGTGAACGGTCCGCCGGACTCCAGCGGGAACCGCGCGACGCCCCATTCGCTCGCCCGGCGAGCGGCGCCGAGATACAGCCCGTACACCCGTTTCCGCGCCGACTCGACGACGTCGCCGGGCATCTCCCCGGCCAGCCGTCGCGCGTAGACCGCCACCAGGTCGTGCAGCCGATAGCGGCCGCTCGCCGGTTCCTGCACGAGGCTCGCGTCGACGAGGCTTTCCAGCTGACGCTCGGCCTCGGCGGGCGAGCAGTCCAGCAGCGCGGCGAGGGAGAGCCGGTCGAATTCGGGCGTCGGGGACAGGCCGAGCGCGGCGAACGCGCGTTGCTCTGCAGGCCGCAGCTGTTCGTACGAAAGGCGCAACGCCACCTCGACGCTGCGGTCCTCGGCGGTCAGTTCGCCGAGCCGCCGCTCATCGTCCGACATCCGGTCCACCAGATCCTTGAACGTCCACATCGGACGGTTCTGCAACCGGGCACCCGCGATCCGCAGCGCGAGCGGCAAGCGCCCGCACAACCCGGCCAGCGCGCGGACGGCGAACCGCTCGCCCTCGGCCCTCGGTGCCCCCACGATGCGGCCGAGCAGCCGTTCCGCGGCTTCGAGGCCCAGCGCGCCAAGGGAAACGCGGCGGTCGGCGTCCAAACCGGACAGACGGCGACGGCTGGTCACCAGCACGCGGCTACCCGGTCCGGACGGCAGCAGCGGCCGCACCTGCCCGGCGGACTCGGCGTTGTCGAGCACCAGCAGCAACTTCAGGTGCGCGGTCGCCGCCCGCCACGACGCGGACAGTTCGTCGAGATCGTCCGGCATGGCAACGTCTTCGACGCCGACCGCTCGCAGCAACCGCCGCAACGCGCGTTCCGGTGCCACCGGCTCGCGGCCTTCGGTGTACCCGTGCAGATCCACGAACAACGCACCGTCCGAATAGGACTCACGGAGCCGGTGGGCCGCGCGCACCGCGAGAGTGGTCTTCCCGGCGCCGGGAACGCCGTCGACGGCGTCGACCGAGACCGCCTCCGGATCACCGTCCTCGATGAGCAGCGCGAGTTCCCGGTCCCGGCCGACGAGTTCGCCGTTCGTGGCGGGCAGTTCGTTGCGGACCCGGCGCGGCGCCTCCCGGCGCTGGGTGACGCCGAGCAACGCGTCGTCCCCGCGCAGCACCGCTTCCTGCACCTGCCGCAGTTCCTCGCCCGGCTCGACACCGAGTTGCTCCACCAGCCGCTCGCGGACGTCGGTGAACACCTCCAGCGCCTCCGCCTGCCGCCCACCGCCGTAGAGCGCGCGCATCAGCAGCGCGGCCAGCGGCTCGCTCGGCGGGTCGGCGGACACCAGCGCCGACAGCTCGCCGATCACCTCGTCGAACCGGCCGAGTTTCAGCTGTACCCGCAGTTTCCGGCGCAGCAGCAGGAGTTTGCGCTCTTCCAGCCGTCGCCGCTCGCCCTGGACGAACGCGCCGGGAAGCCCCGTCAGCGGCTCACCGTGGAACAGCCGGAGCGCGTCGGCGAAGGTGTCCACCGCGGTGATGAGGTCCCCTGCCTCCTCGGCGGCGGCCGCGACGACCGCGACCTCCTCCAGCCGCACCACGTCCAGCCGCACCCCACCGCTGGCGAAGCGGTAACCGCCCCGGTCGGACACGATCACCGAGTCCTTCGGCTTCTGCCCGGACGTGTCCAGGCACTGCCGCAGCCGCCGGACGTACACCGGCAGCACATTCGACTCCGGTGGCCGTTCCCAGAGGCCGTCGGTGAGTTCGTAGTGGCTGACGGTCACGTCCGGGCGCAGCAACAGCGCGGCCAGCACGGCCTGCTGCCGGACCGGACCGAGGTCCAGTCGTGTCTCCCCCTGCCAGGCCCGCAACGGGCCGAGTACCTCGAAGCGAAGTCGCGAGTCCGGCATGATCCCCCCTTCGTTTCCCATGACTAGCCCGGCACCACGATCCCGTGATCGAACGCGTAGACGATCGCCGCCGCCCGGTCCCGCAACTGGAGCTTCGTGAAGATCCGTCCGATGTGGCTTTTCACGGTCACCTCCGAAATCACGAGTGCGGCGGCGATCTCCGCGTTGGTCAGCCCGCGGCCGATCGCCCGGAGGACGTCCTGTTCCCGCGGTGTCAGCAGTTCGGGGGAACGCCCGCCGCTGCCGTTCCCGGCGGCCTGCCGATACGCGGCGAGGACGCGGCCGGTGACCCCGGGGTCGAGCCAGGCGTCGCCCGCGGCGACCGCGCGCACGGCGCGGATCAGGTCTTCGGCGGGGGAATCCTTGAGGACGTAGCCCGCGGCACCCGCCCGCAGCGCGTCGGCCAGCAGGCTGTCGTCGTCGAAAGTGGTCAGCGCGAGCACCGGCGGATGACCACCGGAGCGCCGCAGCCTGCTGGTCGCCTCGACCCCGCCGACGTTCTTCATCCGCAGGTCCATCACGATGACGTCGACCTCGTTCGCGGCCAGCGCCGCGGGCACTTCCGAGCCGTCGCCGCATTCCCCCGCGATGACGAACCCGTCGCGACGCCGCAGGATGCGCCGCAGCCCGGACCTGGCCAGCTCCTGGTCGTCGACCAGCAGCACCCGGATCTCCTCGGCGGCGGTCACGGCTTGGCTCCCGGCACGGTGACTTCCACGATCCACTGCTTTCCGCTGGGCCCGGCGCTGAGGTCCGCGCCGAGCTGGGCCGCGCGGACGGCCATTCCCGCCAGTCCCGATCCGTCCTCGGACGAGCGCCGGACGGTCGCGGGGAGGGTGTTGCTGACGATGAGCTTCGCGCCCGACCGGCCGGCGTTCAGCCGGACCTCCGCGGTCGCGCCGGGGGCGTGCTTGACGACGTTGACAAGTGATTCCTGCACGATCCGGTAGAGACCCAATCCTTCCGAGGCGCCTACCCGGCCGAGGTCGCCTTCCTGTGTATAGCGCACGGCCAGTCCGGCGACCCGGGTGCGTTCCACCAGCGTCGCGATGTCCTCCACGCCCGGCAGCGGGGTGCTGCCCGACGGGGTGTCGGCGAGCAGGCCGACCGTGCGGCGGATGTCGGCCATCGCGGCGCGCCCCACCTGCTCGGCTTCGGTGAGCGCTTCGATCGCCTCGTCGACGTCGCGGTCCTGCTGCAACGCGCGCCGGGCCCCGGTCAGGTGCAGCAGCGTGATGCTGAGCGAGTGGCCGACGACGTCGTGTACCTCACGCGCGATCCGCTGGCGTTCGGCCAGCAGCGCCTTGTCCCGGGAAGCGTCGCGGTTGACTCGTTCGGCGTCCAGCACGCGGGTGTACCAGCGGACCATGAGCCCGCCGCTGAGGCCGAGCAGGATCGAGACCATGTACACCGGCCCGCCGACCAGCCCGCCCCAGATCCCCGCCACGACCAGGACCAGCTCACTCGCGACGGTGACGATGGCGATCCCCGTCGTCGTCCGCAGGACACTGCCCGCTTCGGTGGCCGCGACCAGCAGCAGCAACGGCGCGAAATCCGGGAGTACCGGCTCGAGGAGCAGGATCGAGGCCGCGACGATCAGCGCGGTCATCCGCACCCACGGCATGATCCAGGCGGTGATCGTCCAGACCACCGACGGCGCGATCACGAGCAGCCCGGCCAGCGCGATCGGCTCCGGCGGCAGCAAAGCGTCCCGTTGCACCAGCGCGACCGCTGTGAACACGAAGCTCACCGCGCTCGCGCACAACGCCCCCCACCAGGGCAGGGTCAGTCCGGCCCGGGTGAGACTGACCTGCACCCGTGCCCGGAACCGATCCACCAAGATCTCCAGCACGGGCATCAGCCTAGGAAGTGCCAGGAGGCGCGTCATCGTGCGGCGGGCGGCACCCGTCTCCGCCCACGGTAGGAGGCGGGGCGAGCACGGGCCGATGAAATCCGGATGAAACGCGGGCGCTCACTCCTGGCTGAGCCCGACCCACTTCAGCTTCTCCCGCTCCCGTTTCGGCAGGCTCGCGACGACGAGGTCGTAGGAGTCCTCGATCATCTCCCGGACGAAGTCGTCGGTCAGCGAACCGTCCAGCTCGACGGTGTTCCAGTGCTGCTTGTTCAGGTGGTAGCCGGGGATGATCGCCGGATGCTCGGCGCGCAACCGGACCGCCAGGTCGGGCTCGCATTTGAGGCTGATCCGCAGCGGCTTCGCCTTGAGCGGACTGAGCGCGAACATCTTGCCCGAGACCTTGAACACACTGTTGTCCTCGCCGAACGGGAACTCCTCCCGGGCGCCGGGGAGGCCGAGGCAGAGCTTCGCGAGAGCGGCAGGCTTCATGGCGTTCAGGCTAACCGGACCCTCCGACAGAAACCTGTCCTGTCCAGGGCGTTGACCGGTTGTCGGTGATTCATTGACGATGGGTGGAGCCGACTGGGTGGAGGCGAAACCGACATGCGCGTGAAGCATCTCGCCATCGCGGGAGTCCTGCTGCTGGGCGTCGTACCGGGAGCCGCGGCGGCCGCTCCATCGACTCAAGTGGAGAGCGTCGCCAAGAGCGAGTGGGTGGGGACCTGGGCGGCGGCGCCCGCGGCCGGGGTCGCCGGGACCGACAACGGCTACCCGAACTTCTCGATCCGCAACATCGTGCACACCAGCGCCGGCGGGCACGAGGTACGCGTTCGGCTGTCCAACGCCTTCGGCCGGACGCCGGTGCTGTTCGGCCGGGTGACCGTCGCGGTCGCCGCCGGTCCGGACACCGCGCAGGCGGTCCCCGGCACGATGCGCACGCTGACCTTCGGCGGCGACCGCGAGATCACCGTGCCGCCGGGCGCCGACGTCCTCAGCGACGGCGCGGCGCTGACCGTGCCGAGGGACGGCGACCTCCTGGTGACCACCTACACCCCGACGCCTTCCGGGCCGGTCACCTACCACCCGCTCACGATGCAGAACTCGTACTTCACCCGCGACGGCGACAAAGCCGCCGACGAGTCCGCGGCGGCGTTCCCCGAGAAGACCACGGTGTGGCACTACGTGTCCGGAGTGGACGTCCGGGGCCCGGGGCTGCGAGGCAGCGTCGTCGCGATCGGCGACTCGATCACTGACGGCGCCGTCTCGACCTGGGGCGCCAACCTGCGCTGGCCCGACCAGCTCGCCGACAAGATCAGCACGCGAATGGGCGTGCTCAACGCCGGGATCAGCGGGAACCGGCTCCTGCTCGACGGCGGCAACTACGGCGTCAACGCGCTGGCACGGCTCGACCGGGACGTGCTGAGCCAATCCGGCGCGCGGACGGCGATCGTGTTCGAGGGCATCAACGACATCCAGCAGACACCGCATCAGGCAGATCCGAACAAGATCATCTCGGCGCTGAAGCAGATCGCGACGAGGGCGCACGACCGCGGCCTGCGGGTGCTCGGCGCGACGATCACCCCGTGGAAGGGCTGGGGTTCGTACACGCCTCAGCTGGAGGAGACCCGGCAGGCGGTCAACCGGTTCATCCGCACCAGCAGGCTGTTCGACGGCTACATCGACTTCGACGCGGCGATCCGCGATCCCGCCGATCCGCAGCGGATCAAACCCGAGTACGACTCCGGCGATCACCTCCATCCCGGCGACAAGGGCTTCACCGCGATGGCGAACGCCGTCCCGCTGCCAGGACTCCGGTAGGAATAAGGGCTGCGCCAGGCGGTTCCGTGGGGCACGATGAACTGATGGCGATCAGGAATGATTAACGGCGACGGCGGAACCCGAGCGACGGCGCGACTTGTCCGATTCGCCGAGCACGAAGCGCGGGCGGAAGCGCTCCGGGCTCAACTGGCGGGCCTCCACGGCACGATCCGGCTGGCGAAACGGACATCGAACCTGTTCCGGGCGCGGACAGCGACGAGCACACCCGGCCTGGATGTCTCGGGTTTCACGCACGTGCTCGACGTCGATCCGCTGGCGCGCACGGCCGACGTCGAAGGCATGGTCACCTACGAGCAACTGGTGGACGCGACCCTGCGGCACGGGCTGATGCCGCTGGTCGTGCCGCAGCTCAAGACGATCACGCTCGGCGGCGCGGTCACCGGCCTCGGCATCGAGTCGTCGTCGTTCCGCAACGGCCTGGTGCACGAGTCGGTGCTGGAGATGGAGTTGCTCACCGGCGACGGCCGGATCGTCCTCGCCCGGCCGGACAACGAGCACAGCGACCTGTTCCACGGCTTCCCGAACTCGTACGGGACGCTCGGCTACGCGCTGCGGCTGAAGATCGAGCTGGAACCGGTCAAACCGTACGTGCGGCTCGACCACGTCCGGTACGACAACGCCGAGGAGTACTTCGCGGCGCTCGGCGAGGCCTGCCGCGACGGGTCGGCCGACTTCGTCGACGGAACGGTCTTCGGTCCTGGCGAGCAGTACCTGACGCTGGGCACGTTCACCACCTCCGCGCCCGCGACCAGCGACTACACTTGGCTCGACATCTACTACAAGTCGATCCGCGAACGCGGGACCGACCATCTGAGCGTCCGGGACTACCTGTGGCGCTGGGACACGGACTGGTTCTGGTGTTCGCGCGCGTTCGGCGTCCAGAGCAGGCTCCCCCGGCTACTGCTGGGCAGGAAGCTGCTGCGGTCGTCGGTCTATTGGAAGCTGGTGGCGCTCGACCGCCGGTTCGGGGTGGCCGCGAAACTCCTCAAGCTGCGCAGGCTTCCCCCGGAAGAGACCGTCGTCCAGGACATCGAGGTGCCGCTTTCGCGGGCCGCGGAGTTCCTGGACTTCTTCCGCCGCGAGATCCCGATCAGCCCGGTGTGGGTCTGCCCGCTCAAGCAGCGGCCGGGTGGCGTGAACTCGCCACTGTACGAAATGGACCCCGAAACGCTGTACGTCAACTTCGGGTTCTGGTCCGCGGTCCCACTGGACCCCGGCGAAGAACCGGATACGCACAATCGGCTGATCGAGGCCGAAGTGACGCGACTCGGCGGGCGGAAATCACTGTACTCGGACAGTTTCTATACCGAAGACGAGTTCTGGCGGCTGTACAACGGTGACGCCTACCGAAAACTGAAGACGGCCTACGACCCGGACGGCCGCCTACTCGACCTGTACGCGAAATGCGTGCGGCGGCGGTGACCGGGCTGGGAAGAAGAGAGAAGAACATGGGTGAGACGACGACCGTCGGGAAGATCTTCGAGCGATTGCTCGGCCCGAGCACCGAAGTGTCCATCACCGCCTACGACGGCAGCACGAGCGGTCCCGCCGACGCGCCGGTGTCGATCCAGGTCCGGTCACCGCTAGCGCTGACCTACCTGATGTCTTCACCGGGAGACCTCGGGCTCGCGCGTGCCTACGTCGCAGGCGCACTCGATGTGGACGGTGACCTCTACTCGGCGCTGCGGGCGCTGGTGGCACAGGTCGATCAGCTCAGCTCCGCGGATCGCTTGTGGCTGCTGCGCGAGCTCGGCCCCAGGCATCTGCGCCGCGTCGCGCCGCCCGCCGAAGAACTGCCGAGCCGATTCAAGCGTGTCGTCGACGGGCTGCGGCACTCGAAGGCGCGGGACAGCAACGCGATCGCGAACCACTACGACGTCTCGAACCGGTTCTACGAACTGGTGCTGGGTCCGTCGATGGCGTACACCTGCGCCGCGTATCCGTCCGCCGATTCGTCACTGGAAGAGGCGCAGGCGCACAAGTTCGACCTGGTGTGCCGGAAACTCGACCTCAAGCCGGGGATGCGGCTGCTGGACGTCGGCTGCGGCTGGGGCGGGATGGTGGAACACGCCGTCGCGCACTACGGCGTCGAGGCGCTGGGCGTCACCCTCTCGCGTGAGCAGGCGCAGTGGGCGCAGAAGGACATCGTGACCAAGGGGCTCGCCGACCGGGCCGAGGTGCGGCACCTCGACTACCGCGACGTCACCGAAACGGACTTCGACGCGGTGTCGTCGATCGGGCTCACCGAACACATCGGCGCCCGGAACCTGCCGTCGTACTTCCGTTTCCTCGCCGGGAAACTGAAGCCGCACGGCCGCCTCCTGAACCACTGCATCACCAACCCGGACACCTCCGTCCCGCACCGTTCACGCGGGTTCATCGACCGGTACGTGTTCCCCGACGGCGAACTGGAATCCGTCGGCGAGATCGCCACCGCGATGCACGACAGCGGGCTCGAGGTGCGGCACTCGGAGAACCTCCGCGAGCACTACGCCACCACCCTCGGTGCGTGGTGCGCCAACCTCGACGCGAACTGGGACGAGGCCGTCGCCGAAGCCGGCGCCGGGCGGAGCCGGGTCTGGGCGCTGTACATGGCCGCGTGCCGCCTCGCGTTCGAGCGGCGGGAGATCGAACTGCACCAGGTGCTCGGGGTGAAGGTCGGTCCGGACGGGGACTCGGGGATGCCGTTGCGGCCGGACTGGGGCGTCTAGGACTCAGTGACGGAAGGCTTCGGCGAGCCACCACGAGCCGCCGTCGTCGGCGATCTTGGCGTCGACGACGAGCGGCGCGTCCCGTGGTCCGCCGAGCCATTCCGTGACGGCGCCCAGGTCCTCGGCCGACCGCACGGTGACACCGTCGCAGCCGAAACCACGTCCGATCGCCGCGATGTCGGTGTCAGGGAACCGGACCGTGGTCATGTCCGCGTCACCGAAGTGGTGGATCTCGGCGCCGTACGCGGCGTCGTTGTAGACGATGACGACGAGCGGGATCTTCAGGCGTACGGCCGTTTCCAGCTCGGAAAGGGCCATATGGAAGCCGCCGTCACCGACGCCGAGCACCGGTAGCCTGTCCGGCCTGGCGAGCGCCGCGCCGATCGCGGTCCCCAGGCCGAGTCCGACGCATTGGAACGCCTGGGTGAAACAGAAGCCGTTCCCGTCGGGGACGGACAGATACGCGCTCGGGTAGCCCATGAAGTTGCCGGAGTCGATCGAGACCACACGTTCGGCGGGCAGGATCTCGTCGAGGCGGCGGCTGAGTGTGCGCGGGTCGATCCTCCCGCCGCCGGATAGGTCGTTATACGGGACGTCGTTCCACCGTGTTCCCGCGGAGATGCGCTGTCTCCCGGCGCTGTGACCACGCCTGTCGAGTTCCGCGTGGACGTCGGCGGCGGTGCTGGTGACGTCACCGACGACGCCGAGGTCGATCGGCCGGTGGGCGCCGAGCGCGGCCTGGTCGACGTCGACCTGGACCAGGCGGGCGTCCGGGCCGAGGAGCGTGCCGTGCCGGGTGGTCCACATGTTCAGCGCGCAGCCCCAGCCGATCACGAGGTCGGCGTCACCGATGAGGTCCGCCGCCCGCGGTGACGAAAAGCCGCCGGCGATCCCGACCGCGAAGGGATCGTCGTGGAAAAGACCGTGTGCCACCGCCGAAGTCGCCAGCAGCGCGCCGGAGATCTCCGCGAGTCCCCGCAGAGGCGCCGCGCTCGCCCGCGCACCACGACCGGCGATGAACACCGGCCGCCGCGCCTCGGCGAGGAGATCGGCCAGCTTCGCGACCGCCTCGGCGTCCGGCCGGATCGGCGACGGACCGGCGATTTCCGGTAACGAGACCGCTTCGGGCGCTTCCTGGGCTTGGACGTCGAGCGGAAGGCTGAGCAGGACGGTCCGGCGTTGCTGCCAGGCCGTCCGGTAAGCACGGACGGTGTCGGCGACCGCGGTCGCCGCGCTGTGGACGCGCTCCGGCACGGCGCCGACAGCGGTTCCGAGCGCGTCCTGGTCGATCCGGAAGTTCGACAGCACCGACGACGCCGCGGTGTCGGCGGTCAGGACGATCATCGGCGTCCGGCTCTTGGCCGCCTCGGTGATCCCGGTGAGCGCGTTGGTCAGCCCGACACCCTGGTGGAGACTCAGCACCGACACCTGGCCGCTCATCCGCGCGTAGGCGTCGGCCATACTCGCCGCGCCGCCCTCATGCCGCGCGGCGACGAACCGCACTCCGCCCGCCCGCAACCCGTTGGTGGCCACGAAATTGCCGCTGCCCACGACCCCGAACGCGGCTCCCACCCCGAGTTCCGCGAGGGTGCGGCCGACCAGCTCCGCGACGTTCATGCCCGCTCCACCAGCGCGTAGACCCTGGCGGGACTCCCGGAACCGCCGACGATCGGGAGCGGACTGACGACCAGCAGGGATCCGGTTGGCGGCAGGCTCGCCAGGTTCCGCAGCTGGGTCAAGCCGTGTTTTCCGGCGCCCAGAAGGAGTTCGTGACAGGGAAAGGCCGGTTCGAGGGCAAGCGCCTGTCCCGCGTCGGTGCCCACCGTCTCCACGCCGAACCCGGTGATCGGCGCCTCCTCCGCGAGCCAGCGGGCACACTCCGCCGAGACGCCCGGCGAATGCGGACCGTTCTCGTCGTTGTTGAGGAAGGCCTCCTGGTCGTGCGACCGGGCGTCCCACCCCGTGCGGTAAAGCAGCCAGCCACCATCGGGAAGCGGCCCGTTCTCGCGCTCCCACGCACGGATGTCGTCGATGGACAACAGGAAGTCCGGATCTTCGGCCGCACGAGCCGACGCGTCGAGCACCACCGCCGGGGCGACCAGCGTCCGCAGCGGCACCTCGGAGACGTCGTGGCCGTCCTTTCCCGACAGCCAGTGCACCGGGACGTCGAGATGGGTCCCGGTGTGCTCGCCGGTGTGGATGTTGTTCCAGTACCAGCGCGGCCCGCGTTCGTCGTACCGGCTGATCTCCTCCAGGCCGAACGGGATCGTGTTCGCGAACGGCTCCGGCAACTGGAGGATCGGCGTGCTCGCGCTCAACGGGGCGGTGAGGTCGACGACCTCGATCGTGCCCGTGGTGATCGCGGTGCTCAGCTGGGCCAACAACGACATGCGTGCCTCCCGGGGTGACTGCGGCGTCCGGATCACCTTAGGCCGGTTCGGGGCTGGGGTGGTGGGTGATTTGGGGACGGGTCCGCGGGCTGAGGTGGCCTGAGCTTGATCAGACGCACTCACGACCCTCGCGCCTCACGAGAGCCACTACCCCCAATGCCACATTGGAGACGCTCAGTGTTCCCAATGCCGCATTGGGGACACTGACCGCAGGACGTCGGCTGGGAGTCGGGCGTCGCGGCCGTCCCAGTGTCACCAGGGATCACAGTGTCGGGTAGCGAAAGACTCTTTCACTACCTTGAGAGTAGGGAAGGAGGCCTTCACCGGCTTTCGATAGAAACCTGCGAACAGAAAGCTCAATCAGCCTTCGAACACAGGTTTCCTTGGTCGAATATATGTTCGACAGATGGTATTCTGATGAGGTGTCCAGCAGACGAACCCTCGAACCGCCACAGGAGCTGTGGCGTGCCGGTGCGCGAGAACTCGCGCACGGTGTGGTCGAGCGGTTGTCGTTGGCACGGCAGGCTTTGGCGGAGATCGGGCAGTTCCTGGTGGAGATCGAGTCGCGCGGCCCGATGGAGTTGTTCGGGCACGGTTCCACCGCGGGCTGGTACGCCGAAACCGCCCGCATCACGCCCGAAGAAGCGCGTAAGACAGTAGCGCGGGCGAAAGCGGTGAACGACGGCCACAACCTCGACGGCACTCCCGCACCCGCGTCGGCACCGATCGCGGGTGCCGCCGCGGCCGAGGGCGACCTCGGCCACCAGCAACTCGACCCGCTCCTGGCAGCACTGAAAAAGATCCCCGCCGAGATCTCGGCCGAGGATCGCTCCGGCGCGGAACAGATCCTGGTCGACCTCGCCCGCCGCGCCGAGCCCCAGGAAATCACCAACGCCGGAGCCGATCTCCTGGCCCACCTCGACCCCGACGGAAGCGAACCCAAAGACGAAGACCTCAAACCACCCTCGCGCGAGGTGTTCCTCCGCAAACGTGACGACGGCTGGTGGCGACTCAATGGCCTGCTGGACCCCGAGTTCGGGGCACGGGCGAACGCGTTGTTCGAGACCTGGGGACAGCGAAGACCCGTCGACGACGACGGCAACCGGGATCCGCGCACTCCCGCCGAACGCCACGGCGACGCCCTCTTCGACGCCATCCACTACGCCATGACCAACGACAAGGCCCCGACCTTGTCCGGGGACCGCACCACCGTGGTCGTCACCATTCCCCTGGACTCATTGCGAACCGGGCTCGGAGCCGCCTGCGTGGACGGGGTCTCCCAGATCACCGCCCGCCACGCCCGCATGCTCGCCTGCGACGCCAAAATCATCCCCGCCGTACTCGGCACCGAAAGCGAGCCTTTGGATATCGGTCGAGCGGCCCGGACTGTCACTCCAGGGCAACGCCGCGCA
This sequence comes from Amycolatopsis sp. cmx-11-12, assembly GCF_046269425.1. Taxonomy (NCBI): domain Bacteria; kingdom Bacillati; phylum Actinomycetota; class Actinomycetes; order Pseudonocardiales; family Pseudonocardiaceae; genus Amycolatopsis; species Amycolatopsis sp. cmx-11-12. The sequence continues at coordinate 33,046 of NZ_JADNQM010000028.1, forward strand.
CTGAACCTCCGGGATCACGGCTGCGCCTTCCCCGGTTGTCGGCGGCGGCCCAAACATTGCGAAGCCCATCACATTTTGCCGTGGGGCGAACTCGGCGACACGGACCTGCACAATCTGTGCCTGCTCTGCCGCTACCACCACCTGGTCATCCACGGACTTTCCGGCTGGCAAGTCCGGATGGCGGCCGATGGCCGACCGGAATTCGTTCCGCCGCAATACCTGGACCCGCTACAGAAGCCCAGGCGCAACACAATCCACAGCTGAACCCGAGGAGCCCGCCACCACACCGGCGACGGGCCCCTCGGCATGCCCGGAGGCTTACTCAGTTGAACCAGGTACCGAACATCGAACTCTGCGACCGACCCGCCAGCCGCTGCCCGAGATCGACGGCCTGCGCCTCGGTGAGCAGGCAGATGTAGTCGGTGACCGCCCGAGCGCACCGAGCCTCCTTGTTCTTCTCAAAGCTTCCCTTCACTGCTTCGCCATTTGCGATATCGCGATAGATCACTCGAAGCTGAATGGGGATCTTCGGACTGTTCGGCGACTTCTCCAGGCACGTGATCAATCGATCGAAGAGTGAGCCGATGATCCTCTTCTGACCTTCCTGTTGTATCGCCAGCGGCGGCCTGTCGATCACGTAGAACCACGTGAGCTCTTTCAGCGCCGCGACCCGGTACTGACTTTCCAGATCGATCTCCACGTAGGGGCTTCGTCGATGATCCTGACCGCCTGCACGAACCTGGTTAGATGATCACTGGTGATCATGTTCATCCGAACACGATTCCTGCGGGTGTCCCAGCACTGCGACTGAAGGCGGTCACCGAACTCGTCGATGATCATTTCGAGTTCATTTCGGAAGCGGGACTCGTCGAATCCGTTGTTATTCTTCAACCGGCGGATCCCGTGCTTGACTATGCGCTTCCGATCGACCGGCAAGCCACGCAAGGGGATCAACCCCGCCCGGAAGTAGTCTTCGAGGTCATGGGTCGCGTAGCTGATGTCGTCAGCCCAGTCCATCATGATCGCGTTCGCGGATCTCAACTCACCATGACTGCCCTGTCGAACCCATTCGAAGTCATCCCGTTCGGTCTGGTACGCCCCCCACTTGTCGCCGTAGCCACGGTCAGTCCACAAGGCCGTGGTCTTGCACGAGTCGCAGGGCTTGAGGCGCGGATACTTGAGGATCGCGTTCAACGTCGCCCGTGTCAGATTGAGACCCTTGTGTTCCTTCTTCCGGCGGGCGAGTTTCGTCACCACTCGGAAAGACTGCGCGTTCCCTTCGAAACCTTCCAACCCGGCGACCTGGGTCAGGCGGGCATCGAGCACTTCCTCGGCGATGTGACCGAACGGCGGATGCCCGATGTCGTGCACGAGTCCCCCCGTCTCGACGACATCCTCGTTCAAATCCGATCCCTCCGGAAAACCCTGCCCCGGATCGCCGGATTGATAACGCAGGTGCTGCACGAGTCTTCGGCCCATCTGCGCGACTTTGAGACTGTGCGTGAGCCGGTTGTGCAGCACAAGTTGCTCATTGACCGCGGCGACCTGTGCGACACCGGCGAGCCGCCGGAACGCGGAAGAATAGAGGACCCGGTCCCGATCCCGCTGATAAGCGTCCCGATAAGACGGTGACTCCTTCACAGCATGGCGCCGGACATTTCCGAACGTCCCCTCGGGCATTGCCGCCTCCTTGTCGTGTTTTCGACAGCCTTGACAAGGAGGCGGCAAATAGCCGGAAACCGTTAACACCTCACCGGAGTGACGGGTTCATCGGTATACGTTCGCGACCGAACCGCAACCGGGGTCAGCCTTCCAAGATCACCAAGTCCAGTCCCTGCAACCGTTCCCGGTCCGCGATGACGTCGATCTCGGTGATCTTCCCGTCCACGAACGAGAACGCGAGCACCACCGAGGGACGTCCCTCGTCGGCCATCACGAGACCGACGCCGCCGTTCACCAGCGCGAGTTGCGTGATCCGCGCCCGCACCGAGGCGGCCGCGGCACCGCGAGCCACGACGGAAGCGCCCTGCAGGAAGATCGGCGTGCGCGACGGGCCCGCCGCCTTGTCCGCGCGGAGGACGACGTCGGGGTGGAGCAGTTCGAGGAGCGCTTCGAAGTCCCCGCCCCGGGCGGCGGCCAGGTAGGCGTCGACGACTTGGCGCCGTCGCGCGAGGTCTGGTTCCGTGGCGGCGGAGCGGCCCTGGACGCGGCGGCGGGCGCGGCTCGCGAGTTGCCGGGCGGCGGCCGGGGTGCGGTCGATCAGCGGGGCGATCTCGTCGAAAGGTACCGCGAACATGTCGTGCAGCACGAACGCGAGTCGTTCGGCCGGGGCAAGGGTGTCCAGGACCACCAGCATCGCCAGCCCGATCGAGTCGGCGAGCACGGCGTCGGCGGCGGGGTCGACCGTAACGTCGACGGGCTCGGACGACGCGGCGTCGAGCGGCTCTTCCCGGCGGTGATCGCGTGAGCGCAACACGTTCAGGCACACCCGCGCCACCACCGTGGTCAGCCAGCCGCCGAGGTTCTCGATCTCCGCGGCATCGGTCCGGTCGAGCCGCAGCCAGGTGTCCTGGACGGCGTCTTCGGCCTCACTGGCCGAGCCCAGCATCCGGTACGCCACCGCCCGCAGCCTCGTCCGGTGCTCCTCGAACCGTTCCGTCAGCCGATCCCGCTCGTCCACCGCACTCCTCGTTCCCACAGAACCCCGTTCACATCTAACAACCCCCGAGACCGTCGGTGAACCGCACACCCGAAGACCGGTACGAAGCGGCCCGTTCGACGGCCACAGCCGGTGTCAGAACCTCGTTCTTCGCGTAGTAGACCCAGTCCACCTGTTCGAGGTAGGTGCTCGTGCCACCGCTGTGCTGGGTGAGGTCGATGAACCACTGGTTGACGTTCAAGGACATGTCCTGCCTCGGGTACACGTCGAACGGGCCGCCGCGATCGTGGTCGGCGACCAGCTCGCCGTCGATGTAGTACCGGACATGGCCGTCGGACACGGTCGCGGCCACGGAATGCCAGCCGTCGATGCTGCGGCGCTGGGAGCTGCTCTTGTTCTCGGCGTACCAGGGGTCCGGCGTGTAGGTGTGCCAGCTGGTCTGGAAGTTGACCGGCCCCGCCTCGCCCCAGCCGCCGTTCGGCAGGTACTCCGAGAAGTCCAGCTCGCTGTAGATCGGGTCGTTGTCGTAGCGCAGCGGGCTGATCGTGAAGAACGTCTGGTTGATCCGGTCGCCGTCGGGGCCGGACTCCGGCGCGTCGGAGAACCGGATCCGCGCGGCGTAGGTCCCTTCGAAGAACCGCCGGTCGGGCTGCATGATCTCGGTCTGCGTCGTACCGGCGGGCGTGCCGTCGGTGGCCGAGGCCAGCTGCAACACCTTGTCCCCGCCGGACGTCGGGAACGTGATGCCTTCCGGAGCCCATCGCGCGCCCGCGACGCCGGGCCCGCCGCCACCGGAGCGCACCTGCCAGCCGTGCTGCGAAAGGAGCCCGTCGGTGTGCGAGGCGTAGTGGAAGTCGTCGAACAACGCCCCGCAAGCGGCCGCTCCGGTCGCGGTACCCGGTGCCAGCCCGAGAGCGGCGACCGACAGCGCGGCGACGGCGGCGAAACGGAACTTTCCTGTGTTCGACAAAACAGTGTTCGACATCGCACTCTCCTTTACCAGTGGTCAGCTTCTCTCAAGCTCCCGCCGGGAAGTGGTAAAGTCAATAGGTCTAGACAAGTTGTCCACCAGCCAATTCGTGACGACCACTGGGTAGGCTGTGGTCATGCGGCGGACAGAGGTCAAGGAGCGGCTGCGCAAGCTCATCGAGCGGCGGCAACCGGGCGAAGTCCTGCCGTCGGAACGCGCGCTGAGCACCCAGATCGGTGTCTCGCGCCCGACGCTGCGAGCCGCGATCGACGAACTCGCGAGGGACGGTCTCGTCGTCCGCGAGCACGGCCGCGGCACGTTCACCGCGCCACGCAAGATCTCCCAGGATCTCTTGCCAGCCACCGGCGGCGATCAGTTCGCCCCGCCCGCCGAGGGCCACTGGACGAGCAAGGTCGTCGACTTCCAGATCACGCCGGCTGGGGCGAGGCTCGGCAAACGGCTCGAGGTCTCCCCCAGCCGCCCGCTGGTGGCCGTCACGCGTCTGCGGATCGTCGAAGAGGCGCCGATGGCGATCGAGCGGATCCTCGTCCCGCGTGAGATCGTGCCGGACATCACGCGCGGCGACTTCGAGTCGGGATCGTTCTACGAACTGCTTCGCACGCGGTACGAAGTCCTGCCGTCGACGGCCGTGCAGATCACCGAACCGACCGTCACCGACCCCGACGAATCCGGCCTGCTCGGCGTCCCGCAGCACTCCCCCGCGCTGCTGTTCGAACGCACCACTCGCGACCCCGACGGCCGTGTGATCGAGTACACCCGCTCGATCTACCGCGGCGACCGCTACCGGATCACCTCGCACCTGAAGTTCGACCACACCTCCGGCTGACTCCGGCGTGCCGGGGCCGCCCGCGAGGGAGTCCATGTCAGACTCCCGGGCGATGTACACCCCGTCCGATCTCGCCGACCTGCTCGAATGCGAGCACCGCAGCGTCCTGAACCAGGCGCTGGCCGCCGATCTCCCCGGGGCGCCGCGGCCGGGCTCCGGGCCGGATCAGCTGGCGGTCACCCATGGGCGCGCGCACGAGGCCGCGACTTTGGACAAGCTGCGCGGCGAGAAGAGCACCGTCGTCGAGATCGACGAACGCGACCCGGTCGTCGCCGCGAAGGCCACCGAGGAGGCGCTACGGGCCGGTGCTCCGGTGATCTACCAGGCTGTCTTCCACGACGGCGAGTTCTCCGGCAGGGCCGACTTCCTGATGCGGGACGACGAAGGCCGCTACGAGGTGTACGACACGAAGCTGGCCAGGCACGCGAAGCCCGCCGCGGTGGTCCAGTTGACCGCGTACGCCGACGCGCTGCGCCGGGCGGGCTGGCCCAGTGGCCCGCGAATGCACCTGCTGCTCGGCGATCACAGCACCCGCTCGTTCCGCGTCGACGACTTCCTCCCGCTGGTGGACCGGCTCCGCGCCCGCCTGCGGAACCGGCCGCCCACCCTGCCGGTCCCGCTGTGGGCCGACGAACGGCCCGCTTGCGGTGGCTGCTCCTACGCCTCGCACTGCGCGAGCGCCCGCGAGGCCGATCGCGATCTTTCGCTGGTGGCGGGGATGCGCGGTGACCAGCGGCGCAAACTCGTCGCCGCCGGACTGGACACCATCGACACGCTCGCGGAGGCGACACCGGAAGACCGGCCGCGCGACATCTCGGTGACCTCGTTCACCACCTTGCGCGCGCAGGCCGCGATCCAGGTCCGCCAGGACGCCACCGGTGAGATCGCCTACGAGATCATCGATCCCGGCGCGCTGGCGGAACTGCCGCCGCCCGCACCCGGTGATGTCTTCTTCGACATGGAAGGCGATCCGTACGCGCTGGCAGGTGAGGGGCTCGAATACCTCTTCGGCGCGGTGACCGCCGAAGAGACCACGCAGTTCACGCCGTTCTGGGCGCACAACCGGTCGCAGGAGAAGCGAGCCTTCGAGGAGTTCGTCGACTTCGCCACCGCGAGGCTCGCGGAACATCCCGGTTCGCACGTCTACCACTACGCGCCGTACGAGGTCACCGCGATCAAGCGGCTCGCCGCGGTGCACGGGACCCGCGAGGACGCCGTCGACCACCTGCTGCGCAGCGGCGGACTCGTCGATCTGTATGCCGTGGTGCGTAAGGCACTCCGGGTCTCGCAGCGGTCGTATTCCATCAAGTACCTCGAACCGCTCTACATGCCCGAAGCCCGCGACGGCGACGTGAAGACGGCGGTTTCGAGCATCGAGGCCTACGAGGAATACCTGACGCTCACCGCCTCCGGCGAGACCGAGCACGCGGACGAAGTGCTGCGCGGGATCAGCGACTACAACGAATACGACTGCGTCTCCACGCTGCGGCTGTTCGAGTTCCTCCACAAGATCCGCGCGGAGGAAGGGATCGCGCTCGCCGAGCCGCTGGAAGAGTCCGATGTGGACGCTCTGCTCCGCGAGACCGAAGAGGACGTCGCGGCGCAGAAACGCGCGGAACGCGCCGCGCAGCTGGCCGCGCTGGTCGATCCGCTGCTGGACGGGCTGCCCGACGATCCGGCCGAGTTCACCGGCGAGGACCGCGCCCGCGCACTGCTGGCCGCTTCCGTCGGCTACCACCGCCGCGAGACGAATCCGGCGTGGTGGGAGTACTTCCGCCAGCTCGCCGCCCCGCTGGGCGATCTGGAGACCGACAACGCGTGCGCCGTCCCGGTGGCCATGGAGGCCGGGGAATGGGTGCCGCCTTCGGGCCGGGTCCGCAAGGCGAAGCGGTCGCTGATGCTCCGCTGCGACCCGGACCGGCCACATCCCTTCGCCCCCGGCGACGACGTCCGCCTGCGCTACGGGGCCGCGGCGCGGGACGCCAAGGTCGTCTCGGCCACCGCCGTCGAACTGACCCTCGAGGAAAGCTGCCCGCCCGACGAGACCACCGCCGACCGGCCGGTCGCCGTGTTGCCCGGCAGCCCGGTCCGGCCCTCCCCCAAGGACGACGCGGTCGCGGACCTCGCCCGCCTGGTCGTCGACGCGCTGCCGACGCTGCCCGCTCATCCCGGTGTCGACCTGCTCCGGCGCACGACGCCCCGGCTGCGCGACGACCAGACCCTGCCCGAACCGGGCACCGACCTGGTGAACACCGTGATCGACGCGGTCGAGAAGCTGGACGGTTCCGCGCTGGCCGTCCAAGGTCCGCCCGGCGCGGGCAAGACCTACCTGGCCGGCAGGCTGATCGCGAAGCTCGTACGCGCGGGCAAGACGATCGCCGTCACCTCGACCAGTCACAAGGCCGTGGAGAACGTGCTGTCGGCCGCGCTGAAGAACGCGCCGGACCTGCCGTGCGCCAAACGCGCCAAGCGGACCCCGGATCCGGCCGCGCCGTGGGAGCAGCCGAAGACCAATCCCGCGCTGGTGAAATGGCGAGAGGAGCACGACACCGGCCATCTGGTCGGCGGGACCGCGTGGACGTTCGCGAACGCCGCGATCCGCGAGGAGCCGTTCGACCTGCTGATCATCGACGAGGCGGGCCAGTTCGCCCTCGCCGACGCGCTCGCGGTGTCGATGTGCGCCAAGAACCTCCTGCTGCTGGGCGATCCACAGCAGTTGCCGCAGGTCGTGCAGGGCACGCATCCCGCGGGCGCCGAGGCGTCCGCGCTGGGGCATCTGATCGGCGAGGCCGACATCATCCCGGCCGAACTCGGCTACTTCCTCGACGAGACCCGCCGGATGCATCCGGCCGTGTGCGCGCCGGTCTCGCGGCTGTCCTACGCGGGCCGCCTGCACTCGCATCCCTCGGCGGCCGAGCGGACGATCGACGGCGTCGAAGCGGGCCTGTACCTGGCCGAAGTCGACCATCACGGCAACACGACGCGTTCGGTCGAGGAGGCCGAGGCGGTCACCGCCCTCGTGGCCGATCTCCACGGCCGCGCCTGGACCGACCACGGTGAGCCCCGGCCGCTCGGCGACGAGGACATCCTGGTCGTGGCGCCGTACAACTTGCAGGCCCGCGTCGTGGCCCGCGCCCTGGACCAGGCCGGGCATCCCGGCGTGCGGGTGGGCACCGTGGACCGGTTCCAGGGGCAGGAGGCGCCGGTGGTGATCACCACGATGACCTCGTCGTCGGCGATCGACCTGCCGCGTGGCCTGGACTTCCTGCTCTCCCGCAACCGGCTCAACGTGGCCCTCTCGCGGGCGCAGGCGCTCGCCATCGTGGTCTGCTCGCCGAGGCTGGTCGAGGCCGACATCCGCACGGTCGAGCAGATGCGCCTGGTCTCGGGCATGCTCGGTTTGATGACCGAAGCCGTACCCTGGCGGCAAGGACGGAGTGACCATGAGTGAGAACAGTCCGGAGAAGAAGCCGGAAATCCTCGACGCCGAGATCGTCGAAGAGGCCCCGACCCCTCCGGTCGAGGTTCCGGACCCGGACTACAGCGAGTCCGGGGTGCCCTCGTTCGACCACGTTCGGGACCGGATCGAGCAGCGGTACACGACCTCGCTGGGCTCGACCGAACTCGCCGGCCTCGGCGGCAAGGAGGACGTGGCCTCGCTGGACAAGAAGATCGCCGACCGCGACAAGGCCGCCAAGGACAAGCTGGCCGAGATCCGCCGCGCGATGCGGGAGCAGTGAGCTAGCCCGCCCAGTGCGGTGAACCGGCCTTCACCGCGATCGCGTGCGACTGCCGGTAATGCGCGGCGGCCGCTTCCTGACGACCTAGAGCAGTGGCGAGATCACCGAGGTAGTGGGCGACCGGGCGGAGGGTGACCATTCCGCTCCCCGCCCCGGCGATCTCGCCGTCGGCGGGCAGAAGGTCGGCGTAGAGGCGTTCCATCACCGGCCGGTCGCCGTGTTCGATCGCGACGACGGCGTGCAGGCAGGTGCGGGCCTCATACAACAGATCCCGGGGCGAGTCCGGAATCGGGAGTACCGGGCGGCACCAGCTTTCGTAAGCGCCGTAACGTGTTTCGCCCGCGTCCGGCGGCAAGCCCCGCTGGATCCGGTCGCAGTGCAAGGCGAGAGCCAGGATTCCGTTGCCCACTCCGGACATGGCCGTTCCGGCGAGCCCCGCCGCCGCGGCGCGATAGGCGGCTTCCCCGCCCGAGCCGCTCATCGCGGTCCGCGTCGCGCGATACCACCGGGTGAAGACTTCGACGAGCGGAGAGCCGTACTTCTCCCCGAGTTCGTCCGCTGACGCGGCGTGCCGGTCCGCCGCCGCGAAATCCGCGAGCGCGCTCCTCGCCTGCATGAGCACCAGGTGTCCGAGGATCTCGAACGTCACCAGCCGGTGCCGCGACGCGAGGTCGACCAGTTCCGCGCCGATCTCGGCTCGCTGGGGTGCCAGCCCCGCCCGGTCGAAGGAGTGCAGAAACCGGGCGTTGAGCGCGAACGCCAGCAACGCGGGGTCGTCGAGCCGTCGTGCGAGTGCCTCGGCTTCCCGTGCCGCGTCGCGCGCCCGCCGCCCACCCGCGTTCCGCAGTTCGACGGCGAGCGTGGCCAGCAGGCGGCATCGCTCGGCGGTCCGTTCGGCGGGCAGCGCGGCAAGGGTCCGTTCGACGGCGTCCGCGATCCGGGAGGCCAGTTCCGGGTCGTCGCTTTCGGTCCAGACGGCGGGGACGTCGAAGGCGCCGATCACCCGCGCGGTCAGGAGCGGCTCGTCCAGTTTTTCCGCCAGTTCCAGCGCTTCGGCCCGATGCCGCCGGGCTTCGCCGAGGCCGCCGGACACGGCCGACGCGCGGGCCTTGCCCATGATCAGCTCCAGCCGCGTCTCCGCGTCCGAAGCGCCGGACCGGTCGTACGCGGTGATCGCGGCGTCCCAGAGTCTCGCTGCTTCTGCTGGGGCGAAACGGCTTTCCGCCTTTTCCGCGGCCGCTCGCGCATAGTGCGCGGCCCGGTCGGCGCGCTCCTCGGACAGCACGAAATGGTGCGCCAGCGCGTCGACGTCGTCCGGGCGCAGGCTTTCCAGCGTTTCGGCGATCCTGCCGTGCTCGCGGGCACGCCGCGAACGAGAGAGATCGTGGTAGAGCGTATCCCGCACGAGAGCGTGCGCGAACCGGAACCGGTGCGGCGCCCGCTCGGTCAGGAATCCGTGCCGGACCGCGATTTCGACCGCGTCGAGCGCGGTTTCCCCCGCCAGGGCTTCGAGCAGGCCCAGGTCGACGTCGGTGCCGATCACCGCGGCCCGGCGCACGACTCCGCGAGCCTCGTCCGGGAGCGCCTCCACCCGATGCCGGACGACGTCACGGACGCCCGGCGGCACCGTGTCCAGCGCGGCCGGGCCCTCGGCGGCCAGCAGCCGGGCGAGTTCGCGGACGAAGAAGGCGTTCCCGCCGCTGCGCCGAAGGATCACCCCGGCGGTTTCCGCGTCGATCTCCTGCCCGGTCGTGGCGCGGACCAAGTCGGCGACCGCGGTCTCGGGCAGGCCGCCGAGGTAGACGCGCACCGGTTCGGCGCGAGCCGCCCGGCCGAGGAAGTCCGTCAGGCGCGAGGACGGGTCGGTGCCGCGATAGGTCGCGACGATCAGCACCGGCTCGGCGAGCACCGAGGTCAGCAACGCCAACGTCTCCTCACCTGCCCAGTGCAGGTCGTCGAGGACGAGCAGGAGAGGCTCGGCGCCGGTCAGATAGGACGCGACCGCCTGATGCCATCGCCAGCGCGCGGCCACCGGGTCTTTGGTGACCGGGTCCGCCGGCGGCGGGGTCCCGTATCCGGCGTCGGCGAGCGAGGCCAGGATCCGGCTCCACGCGTAGGCGGGCGGCAAGCCCTCGTCGTCGGGATTGCCGCCCCAGGCCGTGGTCCAGCCCTGCGCGGCGAGCCGGGCGGAGAACGCCTCGACGAGCGCGGTCTTCCCCACCCCGGCGTCGCCCGAGACGAGCACCAATCGCGACCGACCTCTGGAGACGGCCTCCGTCAGCCGGGTCAGCTCCGCGTCGCGGCCGACCAGTGGCCGCTCGGCGGTCTTGGGCACGGACGGCTCCAGCCGGGGTGCCTGCGCCAGGATGTCGGCCTCCAGGTCACGCAGGCCTGCACCCGGATCGACGCCGAGTTCGTCGGCGAGCAGCTTGCGCGTGGTCCGCAACACCGCCAGCGCGTCACCCTGCCGCCCGGAGCGGTAGAGCGACAGCGCCAGCAGCCGGGAACCGTTCTCCCGCAACGGGTATTCGCGCACCTGCGGTTCGAGATCGGGGATCGCCTCGGCCGCTCGCCCGAGTACGAGGAGGGCTTCGGCGCGGAGTTCCCCTGCCAGCAGCCGGAGTTCGGTCAGCCGGGAGATCTCGCCACGCGCCCAGCCCTCCTCGGCGAACTCGGCGTAGGCGGGCCCGCGCCACAGCGCGAGCGCGGTGTCCACTTGCGACAGTGCGGCGTCCGCCCGTCGGGCGTCGATCAGCTCGCGGGCGGCGGTGACGGCGGCCTCGAAGTCCCAGGCGTCGACGGAGTCCGCGCGGAGAGCGTAGCCGCGGGCGACCGTGACGAGCAGCCGCGCGGGCTCACGGGGCGCGCGGTCCGGCTCCAGTGCGCGGCGCAAGGCACCGACGAACGTCTGGACGGCGCCGACCGCGCCCTCCGGCGGACGCTCCCACAGGTCGTCGACCAGGCGTTCCACCGGCACGACCCGGCCGCGCGCGATCAGCAGCCTTGCCAGCACCGCGCGGTGCCGCGGGCCCTTGAGCCCGACGTCACCCCGCGCGTCCCCGGCCACGAGCGGGCCGAGCACCCCGAACCGCATCGCCACCTCCTGGCTCACCGACGGTGATCATCGTGCCCCGGCCGCTCGGTCGTCGCTGACCGGGTGCTGATTCGGGCCGGGGACGCTGGCCGTGACAGCGAACGACCAGGAAGGTACCCATGCGCATCACCGGATTCGACTACCAGCGCGTGCCCGTGGCCGACGGCGTGACACTCGACGTCGCCGTCGCCGGGGCCGGCAGCCCGATCGTGCTGCTGCACGGTTTCCCCGAGACCCACCTCATGTGGCGGCACGTGGCCGCGGACCTGGCGGCGGACCACACCGTCCTCTGCCCTGACCTGCGAGGATACGGCGCGAGCGACAAGCCCGCCGACACCGGCGAGACCTACTCGAAGCGCACGATGGCGGCCGACGTCGTCGCCGTCGCGAATGCGTTCGGCCACGACCGGTTCGCCCTCGCCGGGCACGACCGGGGCGCGCTGGTGGCCCTGCGGGCCGGGCTCGACCATCCGGACAAGGTGAGCCACCTCGCGATCCTCGACGTGCTGCCGACCCTCGACATGTGGGACGTGCTGCACGGCACCACCGCCGCGGTCGCCTTCCACCTCTACCTGATGGCCCAGCCGCCGGGGCTGCCCGAACAGCTGATCGGCGCCGCGCCGGACGCGTTCTTCGGGCACTTCCTCGACGCGTGGACGCAGCGCGGCGACGCGATCCCCGCCGACGTCCGGGCCGCGTACCTGGAGGCGTCACGGAACGCGGTGACCTCGATCGTCGCCGACTACCGCGCGTCGGCGGGCATCGACGTCGAACACGACACGGCGGATCGTGAAGCGGGTAACCAGCTCGCCATGCCGCTCACCGTGCTCCAGCAGGACTGGGGTGCCGCGCTCGGCTACGACGCCGTCGCGCTCTGGCAGACGTGGGCGGCGGATCTGGACCACCGGACGGTCACCACGGGCCACTTCATGGCCGAGGAATCACCGTCGGAGGTGGTGAAGGCACTGCGAGAACTGCTGGCGCGCTAGGCCCTTCGGGTCGAATGGCACAATCCGCACCCCCATTCGACCCAATCCGCCACCCATTCGGGTTTAGCCCTCCCCCTGCGGGGTATCGGTTGACGGCACGACCAATCGAGGGGCCCGACATGAAACCCAGTCCCAGACGCGCGCACACGGTCGCCCGCGATCTCCTTTCACTCACCAGATCGGGCGAGGCTGACCGGCTCGCCACCGCATTGGTGTCCATCGCCTCATCCGGACGGCAGGGACCGGCACTCGGCGACGTCGTCGGACGACTGGTCGACACCTTCTCCTTGGCCGCCAAGGATCGCCGTCGTTCGCTGCGGATCGGTGAACCGTTCACGCTGCGCCTGCGGGATCCCGCGGGCGCGACGGTCCGGCCCGACAAGCTCGATCCGGGAGTGGCCGCGATCGTCCGCGCCATCGCCGCCAGCGTCCGCGACGACCGGGCCACCTGCGCCGACCAGATCGGCGCGGCCTGCGAGAACGCCGACCTCGACCAGCGGATCCGGGTGCTCGCGCACTGCCTGGTCTGGACGTCGGATCTCCTCAGCACCGACACCACCGCCTATCCCCCGGTGCTGTCCTGCCTCAAGGGGTCGCAGCCTCATCGTCCACAGTAGACATTGAGCGGTTCGGATGACTTCCCGCCCTACGTGTGGACATCCCTTGCGCGGCACGGCAAGCTGGACAACCGCGCACGAAGTCCCAGTCCCCGATGACGGGCGCACCTTGGCGGAAAGTTTCCCGAACCAGGAGTGCTGACTTGGACGAGGTAGCGCCATCGACGGTACCCGCGGACTCCCGTGCCGCCGCGACGGCGGGGCGGCTGCCCAACCCCGACAGCAGGCTGGTCCGGGCGGCCGTGGCGGGTGATCCGGACGCGGTGCGGGAACTGGCCCGTTTCCTTTCCCCGCACGTGTTCCGCTACTGCGCCGGCCGGCTCGGGAGCACCGGAACGGGTGCCTGCGACGCCCAGGACTGCGCGCAGGAGGTGTTGCAGGCGGTCCTGATCGCCTTGCCTCGCTACCGGTACCGCCCGGACCGGTTTCTCGCGTTCGTCCTCGGGATCGCCGGGCACAAGGTGGCCGACCTCTACCGCCGCCGCGCCCGAGAACCGGTCGCCTGCGTCCCGGAGATCGGCGACGGCCTGACCCTCTGGACCCGCCGCGACCCGGACGACCTCGAACGGCTGGAGCACCGGATGCAAGCCGGGGTCCTGCTGGCCAGGTTGCCGATGCCGCACCGGCAGGTGCTCGCCCTCCGGTTCGTGTTCGGCCTTTCGGCCGAAGAGACGGCCGAACGGCTCGGCCTGCCGAGCGCCGGAGCGGTCCGCGCGGCCCAGTTCCGCGCACTGGCGCGGTTGCGTGCCCTGCTCACCGAGCGGAACGCCCGTTACGCGACCGAAGTCCCGGCCATCGACAAGGCCGCCGAACCCGAGCTCGTGCCGGTATAGAACCGTCCACTTCGGACGATCGTTTCTTGTACACCACTTGTACGAGCGTCGTGCATCCTGTCCCCCTATCTGGGGAAACACTGGAGGACAGAGATGAAGATCCGATCGAGGATCGCCAGAGGCTCCATGGCGACGATCGCGCTGGCCGGGGCGATCATGCTCGGCGGCGCGGGCGAGGCGCTGGCGGCGACGGGCACGGTGAACACCGACTCCGGCGTCGCCGTGACCGTCCGGTCGACCCCGAGCACGGGCGGCAGTGCGGTCGGCACGGTCGCGAGCGGCACCGCCGTCACGATCGACTGCCAGACGAACGGCTCGACGGTGACCGGGAAGTACGGCACCACCGACATCTGGGACTACGTGCCGTCGAAGGGCGGCTACATCAGCGACGCCTACGTCTACACCGGTTCGGACGGCCGGGTCGCGCCGGACTGCGCCGGAAGCACCCTCTCCTGTTCCACCGCCGGCACCGGCAACCCGAGGACCTGCGCCGAAGCCATCGCGTGGGCGAAGGCGCACGTGCACACCCACAACGACCCGGACTACTACCGCTGGTGCGACCGGATCAACGCGTGGGCCTACGGCTGGACCGCGAGCGGTTCGGAAACGGCCTACGTCCACTGGACGCAGATCCCCGGTTCGTTCAAGCACCCCGGCGACACCCAGGTACCCGCGGGCGGGCTCGCCTTCTTCAGCAACGGCGGTACCGGGCACGCGATGTTCTCCATCGGCGGCGGCAAGTTCCTGTCGAACGACATCAACGGCCCCGGCAGCTTCACCGAGACCACCATCGCGCAGATCAAGAGCAAGTGGAACTACACCTATCTCGGCTGGTCACAGCCGTGGTTCAAGATCAACCACTGATCATTCGAACCACGGGGAAGCGCCGCCGGACGCTCGCGTCCTCGTCCGGCGGCGTTTCCTTCTTGTCAGACGCGCTCAGCACCGGAAACCGCCCTTTCGTCGCATCGTGATAAAAAGCGGCCACGCACCCGGGTTAGAGTTGACGGATGGGCACCGACGCTCTCGCTACTCCCGCACCCCGGGAGCAGCGTGTGCTCATGCAGGCGATGCTCACCCGGCTGCCCGAGTTCAGCGATCGCCTCGCCCAGCTGCTCAGCGACGAGGACGAGTTCTATCACCAGGTCGACAGCACCGCCCCGGACGAGTTACGCCAGGTCTGCCGGGCCAATCTCGAACGGGCGCTGACCGCGCTGGTCGAGGGGCGGGGGCTGCCGCTCGACGCGGCCCGCAAGACCGGGCTGGCGCAGGCCAGGCAGGGTATCCCGCTGCCGTCGGTGCTCCGCGCGTTCCGGATCGGCGGGATCTTCGTCTACGAGCGCCTGTTGGAACTGGCCGGGCCCGGCTTCATCAACCCCGCGCGCACGGTGGAGATCAACTCCAACGTGTGGAAGACCATCGACCTCTACTCCGACGCGCTGACCACCGCGTACAGCGAGGTCGCCGCCGAACTCTCGCACGAGAAGCTCGCCCTGCTCGACGGCCTGTTGCAGGGTCGCTTCGCCACACAGGCGGAACTCGAGAACGCCGCGAAGGAACTCGATCTCCCGGCGGCGGGCACGTTCGTCGCCGTCGTGACCGAAGCCGTCGAGCCGAAGGAACGTCCCGGCGTCGAGGCGCTGCTGCGGGCGCGACGCTGGAAGTCGGCCTGGCGGCCGGGCGCCGAGATCGGACTGGTCGTGATCGACCGGGTCGAGGACGTCCGGCGCCTGCGTGACGTCCTGGGCACCCTGCCGCTCGCGGTGGGGATGAGCAGGCCGTTCAACGGATTCCTCGAAGTACCGGACGCGGTGCACCGGGCCCGGATCGCCCGCCGTTCACTGTCCACCGGCACCACCGGTGTGGCCGTCTTCGGCGACTCCCCCGTCACCACCCTGGTCGCGAGCGCGCCCGCGATGTCACGGGACGTCGTGCGCTCGGTACTCACCGGGATCCTGGTGCTGCCCAAGGCCGAACGGCAGGTCCTTCTCGACACGCTGGTCGCGTGGTTCGCCGGGCACGGCTCGGCCAAGGAGGCCGCGGACCGGCTGTTCGTCCACCCGAACACGGTCCGGTACCGCCTGCGCCGGGTGCAAGAACTGACCAGGCGCGACCTGTCCGACCCGGTCGACGTCGGCGAACTGTACGTCGCTTTGGAGGCTGTCCGCCTGGCGGACGACAAACCCTAGTGTGGCGGTTCGTTGGTTGGCGACTTGAGTTCGTGCTCGGATTCCGGTGTCGTGTCACGCTGTTCGGTGTACCGCGCGCCCAGCCGCCCATCACGTGTCGCGAAAGCCACTTTCGCGACATCTGACGTCCCGAAAGTGGCTTTCGCGACGCATCATATTGCAGTACCAATTCACGACGCGAGCTTCGGACTCAGGACGCTAGCTCCACCCGATCACGGGGCCATGTCGGCGTCGATGATCCTCGCGAGGTCCAGCAGCGTGTGCCCGAGACCGGGACGGGCGGTGAGCCGCACGGCGAGCGTCCGGCCGCGCGAGGTGGTGGCGACCGGGAGGGACACCTCGGGGTTCGCGGACCTCGTCCACTGTGGACGGCGTCCGGCGGCGGACAGGACGATGTCCGGATGTGGCGACCGCCGCCCTGGACGCCACCGTGACCTCCTGGCGTCAAGATCACGGATCACGTTGCCGTGCAACGAAAGCAACGCGGCGACGTCCGCGACCGCGTCGCGGAGTTCGACGTCGGTGATGGAGTCCGAGTACGCGCCGATGTCCAGCGAGCGGGGATCGTTCGGGTCTTGCGGCACAGAAGTCCTTTCCACGCACTGGAAGTCGTCCGATGGTGGTCCGGCTCACGTTGTTCCCGGGAACAAACATGTTTGGCCGCCTGGGCCGAATGGCGGCACCCGTACGGCCTTCCGGCCCCACGGTGTACCTGTGACCGTCGGTCACACCTTTGACGCTGACCGGCGCGCGAGCCACTATCTGGCGACTGATTACCGATGGGTAATGTGGATGTTCCGTGGTTTCACCAGGAGGACCGTTGCGACGTGCGTTGAGCCTGATCTTCTTGGCACTAGGGGTGTTCGCCATCGCCGGCGCGGTGCTGCTGCCGACCTATGTGAAACCCGAACTCGCCAAAGTGCCGCTGAACCAGGAATCGACGTCGGTCCTCGAAGGCACCGCGTCCAAGGTTCTCGCCGTGAAGACCGAGAACGGCAAGACCGTCACGGAGATCCGCGACGACGCCAAGCTGAAGGCGACCGCCCGCGTGGTGGCGAACTTCGCGCCGCCGGAGATGCAGGAGGGCACGGACGTCGCCGTCTGGCTCCTGGCCGTCTCGGTCGTCGACACCAGCGACCAGACCGTGGTCAACGCGAGCAAACGGCAGGTCTGCTTCGACCGCCGCACCGCGGAAGGCTACGTGCCGCCGGGTGGTGACCAGGAGGCGAAGTGCTCGGACAAGAGCAGCTTCGTCACCAAGCTCGAGGAGAAGCCCGAGAAGGCTGGCGAAAAGCCCAAGGAGATCCAGGAGTACAAGCCGCAGCCCGGCCTGAACTTCAAGTTCCCCTTCGGTACCGAGCAGAAGGACTACCAGGTCTACGACGACAACACCGGCCGCGCGGTCCAGGCCCGGTTCAAGGGTGTCGAAGACATCAAGGGCGTCGAGGTCTACAAGTTCGTCCAGGAGATCCCCGACACGAAGATCTCGACGAAGAAGGTGCCGGGCTCACTCATCGGCACCACCGGCGATTCGGTCGAGGCGGGCCAGTTCTACCAGGGCACCATCACCAGCTGGATCGAGCCGGTGACCGGGATCCAGGTCAAGCAGGAGCAGCGGTCGCACCAGGAACTGCGCTCCGCCGCGACTCCCACCCCCACGGTCGTCTTCGACGGCAAGCTGACCTTCACCGACGCGACCGTCGACGCGATGGTCAAACAGGTCGGCGAGAACAAGGGCAAGCTGGACTTCATCGGGAGTACCGGGCCGATCGTGCTCGGGATCGGCGGCGCGGCCTTCCTCGCGCTCGGCGTCTTCCTGCTGGTGAAGCGCCGCCCCACGCCCTCGCGGCACTAGCACTGGCGATCAGCGCTTGCGCAGCACCATAACCAGGTTCCAGGACGCGACCTCCCGGACGCCGGGAACCCGCACGATCCAGGCGGCCCAGGAGGGGTGGTAACGCGGATACACCTCCTGGAGATCGGCGAGTGGCGTGGCCTTCCCCCACCGGATGGCCGCGCCGACCGAAAAGGCGAAAAGGCTCTCGCCGAATTTGTTCTTCGGCTCCTTCCCGTTCTTTTCGAGATAGCGCCGCCGGGCGTAGGAACCACCGAGGAAATGCCACGGCGCCGTCTCGTGGCCACCCCACGGTGAATACCACGGCGTGAACGAGGCGAAAATCGTCCCGCCGGGTTTGGTCACCCGGCACATCTCGGCCAGCATGACGTCCGGTTCGGAAACGTGTTCGAGGACGTTCGACGAATAGCAGACGTCCACGGACCCGGTGCGCACCGGCAGTTTCGTCCCACTGCCGCGGACCATGTTCTCCCCGGCCTCTCCCCGTGCCGTCAGCTCTCCGACGTCGGGATCTATGCCGAGATAGGTGGCGCCGGCGGCGCGGAACGCGTCGGAGAAATAGCCGGGCCCACCGCCGACGTCGACGATGGTCCGGTCGTTCAACGGAGTGTGCTGGGCCAATTGACGGACGGAGTCCTCGGCGAGCACCGAGTAGAAGCCGTCCGGATCCGTCTGCTCGGTGAGAAAAGTACGGAACAACGTCACCGATCTGCGCAAAGTGGCGCGATGAGGCATCGTTGCAGGAGTCACCGACCGATTACCGACCATCGAACCATCGCTTTCCGGGAATGATTCATCTACCGTGTACGCACCGGTAACCTAGCATTGTCGCTAACAGGTTGGGAGAACCACGATGGAACGGCCACGTGTGCTGCTCGTCAACTGGCGCGACACCGGGCATCCGGAAGGCGGCGGCTCGGAGCGTTACGTCGAGCGGATGGCCGAGGGACTCGCCAAGGCCGGGTACCGGGTCGAAATCCAGTGCGCGGCCTATCCTGGCGCGAACGCTGGCGAATGGCGCGACGGTGTCCGTTATCGCCGCCGGGGCAACAAGTTCGGCGTCTACGTCCACGCACTCCGGGCGATCCGGAAGGCGCACGCCGACCTCGTCGTCGACGTGCAGAACGGGATGCCGTTCTTCGCCAGGCTGGTGGCGGGCTGCCCGGTTCTCGTGCTGGTGCACCACGTCCACCGTGAACAATGGATCAGCGCGCTCGGCGAGACACTGGGCCGGATCGGCTGGTGGATCGAGTCCCGGCTGGCGCCGTGGCTGTTCCGACACTGCCGCTACGTCACCGTTTCCGAGATCACCAAGGGCGAACTGGCCGGCCTCGGCATCGAAGGGTCACGGATCACCGTGGTGCCCAACGGTTTGGACACTCCCCCGTCGGTGAGGGCCGTCCGGGCGGCCGAGCCGACGCTGGTCGCGGTCAGCAGGCTGGTGCCGCACAAGCGGATCGAGCACGCGATCGACGTCGTCGCCGAACTGGCGCGGCGCTGGCCGACCCTTCGGCTCGAAGTGGTCGGACAGGGGCCGTGGGAGGAAGTCCTGCGCGAGCACGCCCGCGACCGCGGGGTCGAGGACCGGGTCCGTTTACACGGCTGGGTGGACGAGGGCGAGAAACACGAGATCCTGGAACGGTCCTGGCTGCACCTGTGCCCGTCGGTCAAGGAGGGCTGGGGAATCGTCATCATGGAGGCCGCCGCGCACGGCGTGCCGTCGGTGGCCTACCGGGCGGCCGGCGGGGTGGCCGAGTCCATTGTGGAGGGCAAGACCGGGCTGCTCGCCGAGGATTTCGACGACTTCACCGCACAGGTGGAAGGTCTGCTCGCCGACCGGTCACGCCGGAGCGAGATGGGCAAGGCGGGCGTCACCTGGTCGGGACTGTTCGACTGGGACCACAGCGTGAACCGGTTCGCATCACTCGTGCGCGACGTGGCCGGGGTGGCCATCCCCCATCCCAGGGTCCTGACGCCGCAAGGCTTCCACGATCCCGTCGGCCAGCCCGGCCACGGCGGCGTCGTCGAAGTCCTTGCGGCGTGCGCGCACGGTGACGGTGCTCGTACCCCCGACGGTCGCCGCGCCGAACGCCACGCCTGAGCGGCCGCTGGCGGCGGGATAGAACGCGATCGAGGCGACCGCGTCCGCCGCCGAGACGAGGCCGAGGTTGGAAACCAGGTAGGTGGAACCGAGCCTGCTCGCGAGCAGGCGGGTACCCAGCCGGGCGATCCTGCTGCTGCGCGCGGGAAAATCGGGCTCAGGAGGCTGCGAGGCCAGTAGCGCGCCCACGTCGGCCGCGACCGGCTTCCGGCCGAGCCGCAAGCGGAAGAACGCACTGTCGTGCTCGGGTTCAGGCGCGGCGCCGCCTCGCCAGGAGGCACCCACCGCCGCGACCACTCGCGCGGTTTTCTTGCCGTGCCTGGCGTTCCATGCCTCGGTCAGGTTGGCGGCGGCCGCCGCGAAAGCCGACGACCCGAGCCGCGAGCGCGGAAGATTCCTGGCGCTGAACACGTCCCCTTGGCCACTTTCGGCCCGTTCCGGCGCGATCCTCGCAGGAGGCGCGAAAAGTGCTTCAGCGAGCCGTTGAAAGGCCGACGTGAGAAAGGACCGATCCGCCGTCCGCGTGCCGATCCCTTTGGCGGCGGACGAGATCGGGGCGTCGAGGGCCAGGCCGAGGACGGCGAGCAGGCCGAGACCGTCGAGCGCGCCGTGGTGCGCGGCGATCAGCACGACGGGTTCGTCAGTGCCGACAGCGACGCGGAGCAACGGCGCGCCGCGTTCGTAGGGCGCCTCGGCGAAACGGTCGCGAGTCGCCGGAAGTTCTTTCCCGGGAACGGCTTCGATGTCGGGAGCGGCCCCGAGCCACGGCCGCTCCTCGACCGCGGCCGCCACCCGCATCCGCGCCTTTTCCGGTGACAGTACCGAAGAAAGCTTCGCTTCCAGGAGAATGCTCCAGGAAACGGTGGGGTCGCCATAGAGCCCGACGACGCGATGCGCGTGGTCGGAGGCGAGCTGGGACACCGGCTCAGCGGTTGCCGTAAATGACGTGCTCGGGTCCCGTGTTCGGGTTGAACTGCTCCTTGATCTTCGCCTGCACCTGGGGTGCGGCGTCCGGGTCGGCGGAGTTCGTCAGCGCGTAACTCCCGCCCGCGGCCGTTGCGAGCCCGATGATGACGGCGGCGGCCGCGCCGATGAGGGTGCCCAAGACCTACTCCTTCCGCAGCAGGGAATTCCTGCGTCGGCTCAATGTACGCACCGGTAACTTAAGGCACAACAGTGCGGCGGCGATCGATAGCAGCGCTACTCCGTTTGCCAGCAGCACGGGGATCGGTGATCGCTTCTCGGTCACGACAGGTTCACCGGGAGTGCGGTAAAGCGTGAGCCAGTCACCGGACCACACCGGTTCCGCGCCGGTCAGCAACCGCGGATCGACCTTTCCCGGTGTCCCGTGTTCGACCAAGACCCAGCCGATTCCCGCCGCTGACAGGTCTTCGGACGACTTCGCGGCGCGGACACGGTCCATTCTGGAATCTTCGCCGGAGACCTCCTCGTCGCCGACTCGCAACGTGTCGTCGACGAGGACGGCTTCCGGCAGTGCCCGCGGTGCCGGGTCCAGCTGTGTCCGGTGGCCGTTCCAGGCGAAACTGCGAAACGTCGACAGCGGCAGCGCAACGACGTCGCCGGGCCGGTCGTCGTCCGCGAGCACGCGGTGGACGGCGTTCCAATCCTCCGGGTAGCGAACGGCCTCGATCTTTCCCCAGCCGCCCCAGGCGAGGTCGGGCATGGTGAGCAAGGGAAAGAGCGCGGCGGCCGCGACGAGCGCCACCCGCGCCGAGCCGGTCCGCAAACGTGAGGCCGCAGCTTCGACCGCGAGCGCGAACCCGAGCGCGACGGGAAGTGCCCACCATGCGACCCATTTCTGTGCGTCCCGCAGCAATCCCGCGCCGGGAACGTGACCCATCGCCCAGGACAGCACGGGTTCGCCGAACGGCAGCGTCGCCAGCGCGGCGAGCACGACACCGAGAACTCCCAGCGACAGCAACGCCCTCGCGGGCGGTGTCCCCCACCTTCGTGCCAGGGGACGGAGTCCGGCCATGGCGACGGCGACCGTGACCAGAATCAGCACCGGGGCCATCGGCGCGCCCCGGCTGCCGGGGACGACGTCGCCGTTCCAGATACCGCCGAGCCCGAGCACACTCAGGACCGCCGGGCCCCAGCTTTCCGCGCGGGCGCTGAACGCGGCCACCCCGGCGGGGTCGGACAGCGAGCCGCCTTCGTGCAGAAGTGTCGGCACGAGCCACGGCAGGTTGAGCACGACGGCGATACCGAGGGTATGGCCGAGTTTTCGCGGTCCGGCCAGGACGATCGCGGTGAGCGCGGCCAGCACTCCGCCGGGTGGCGTGAGCACCGCGGGGGCGCAGGCGAGCACCAGACGCGCGAGCGCTCGCGGCTCGCTCGCGCGCAGGGAAAGCGCGGCACGCACGATCCACGGGAGGCAGGCGTAGGTGAGCAGCAGCGGCCAATGCCCGATGAACAGCCGCTCCGCGAAATAGGCCGTCCACGCGTAACCGGTGGCGGCGACGATCCGCGTACCGAGTTGCTCCGTCGGAACCAGCCGCGCTGCGCCGTATGCCGCTCCGAAGAGTGCGAGGAACAGAACGATTTTCTGGACGATGTCACCGGGAACCACCGCGGTCGCGAGCGCGATCACGGCGTCGGCGGGGACCGAACGCGGCAGCGCGGAACCGAGCCCGAGCGCATCCGGGACCAGGGACGGACGCGGGGCGAACACCATGTCGTAGCTCAGGACGAAGCCGCGGCCGAGCACCGGCAGGAACACCAGCAACGCCAGCCCCGCCGACACCGCGGCCAGGACCAGACGTTCGCCACGTGCGCCCAACGGCCTTTCCTTTCCGCCTCGATCGCGGTTATGGTCGCTCGATTACTCGCCGGTAATAGGAGCGCTCTTGAGCGTAGACGTCGAGGGCGACCAGGCCCCCACCGACAAGCGTGTCGCGGCGATCCTCGTCTCGCTCGTGCTGGCGGGCAACAACGCCGGCGCCTACGCCCTGAGCATCGTCGCCGCCCGCCTTCTCGCGCCGAGCGCGTTCGGCGAGCTGAGTTCGCTGCTGGCGGTACTGGTGATCGGCGTCGTACCCGCGATGGGCCTGCAGACCGTCGTCGCGCTGCGCGTCGCACGCAAACCGCAAGACAGCGGGACGCTACTGGCACTCGGCCTCACCACGAGCGCCATCGTCGCGGCCATCGGCCTGCTACTGGCGCCGGTGCTGGTCTTCGTGCTGCACCTGGACTCCGTGGTGCCCGCGCTGCTGCTCGCCGTCACCCTCGGCCCGCTGACCCTGCTCGGCCTCTTCCACGGCCTGTTGCAGGGCAGCGGCCGGTTCGCGCGGCTGGCCGGGCTCATGGCGCTCGAAGGCGCGGGCAAGGTCGGCGGCTCGCTGATCGGACTCGTGCTCGGCGGCGACGCCACCGGCGCGCTGGCCGGGACGGCGATCGGCTCGTACCTGGTGATCTTCTGCGGCTGGCTCCTCTGTGGACGGCAGCGGCCGCGGAAAGCGGGATGGCACGCGGGCGACGTCCTGCACGCGGCGCAGGCGATGCTGGCACTGGTCCTGCTGGTGAACCTCGACCTGGTACTGGCACGTCATACTCTCCCCGCGAACGAAGCGGGCGAGTACGCGCTCGGCGCGATCGTCACGAAAATCGCCTACTGGCTCCCCCAAGCTGTCGGAGTCCTGGTACTCCCCCGATTCGCGAACGGCGACGACCGGCGCCGCATCCTTCCCGCCGCCCTCGCCGTCTGCGCCGCTCTCGACGCCGTCGTCCTGGCCGTATCCCTTGGCTTCGGGCCACGCCTGCTGTCGTTCATCGGCGGCCCCGGCTACGCCGCCAGCACCATGCCGGTCTGGCCGTTCGCCCTCGCCGGCTCGATGCTCGCGCTGGTCCAGATCCTGCTGTTCTCGCGCCTCGCCGCCGGGGACCGGCGGGTGACCGTGCTGATGTGGGCGACGGTGGTGGTGGAGGCGGTGCTGGTGACGACTTGGCTGCACTCGTCGGCTACTCAGGTGGTGACGGTCGCTGCTTGCTGTGCTGGGGGTTTGGCACTCTCGGGCGCTGTACTGGAGTGGCGGTCGCGGCGCGCTTGACTCATCGGAGCCGCACGTCGGGTCGCGGACGTCGCCGGGCACTTTCGAACGCCGCTCGGAGTTCGGCCAAGACCTTGTCCGGTTCGGATCGGATACGGGACGGCAGCGTCTGGAGGACCACGATGCCGGCAGCGGCATAGCGCGCGTTCCGCGCGAGGGTGGCCCGGAAGTGGTCACCCTCGGAGTGATAGCCGCGGGAATCGATTTCCCAGGCGAACGCGACCTCGTCGCACCAGCCATCCGGCTTCGCGACGAACCGGCCCACCGCATCGAAGACGCTCACGTTCCACTGGAACTTCGGCAGGCCCGAACGCGCCCACAGGTTCCACGCGTCCGCCTCGGCGACCGAATGCGCGCCGCCCAAGATGGGTACCAGTGCCCTCAGCAATCTCCCGTCGATTCGTGACCGATCGTCGATTTCGACGGCGAGCGCCTGCGGCAGGCAATGACGCTCTTGCACCGCTTCGGCCATCATCGCCACGATCGCGTCCACGTCGGGCGCCCGACGTGCCGCGTCGATCACCGCTCGCGGCACAGGAGCGGCGGGAACACCGGCTCTGATCCTCGGCACAGGCAGGCGCCGTGTCCGTTCGATATGGACGAATCCGGTACTGGCGATCGCTCGGTCGGCGGGAACAAGGATATGCACGCCATCGAAATCCGGAAGCTTTCTCAGGCCGTAACGCCTGAGCGCGGGCACACCGGTGAGCACCGAGCCTTCTCGAGCATGGACCAGACCCGCCTCGATCCGCTGCTCATCGGTCGGCTCGCCGGTTCCGAGCAGCACGACTCCAGGCAGCAGCATCCGCCAGGCACCGCCGGGTTCGCACCGGCGCCAGATCGTTCGCCTGGGCACCCCTAGTTCTTCGAGCCCCTTGACCCCGACCACGGCCGGTCCACCGGTCAGCAGGGGGTGCTGGGCCCACTCTCCTCTTCGCACCTGATCAGGTTGAGCCAGGCCACCGACAAAAACCGCGAACTCACGTCGTGACAGGTCCGCTGAAGCAGGGGTGTGTGGAAATAGGGACACTCAACGTCCCTATTTCCACACACCCCTCACACTCTGTCACTCTCGACTTCGCGCCCCGCGAACCAAGGCACACACATCGCCACCATCGCCGCCGCCGCCAGCAGCAGCGAAGCCTGCGTCACCGGTCCATAAGCCCACTCCTGCCCGTGCCCCAGCAGCCGCCCCACCACCGCGACGACCGTCCCCACGACCATCCCGCCGAAAGCGAGATACCGCGGAGCCCGTTCACTGAACTGGCGGGCCAGGAGGACGGCGATCAGCAGCACGATCGGCAGCATTCCGCCGAGGACGGCCAGCAGTCCGATGAGCACCACCGGGACGGCGGCGCCGGATCCCGCCTCGACAGAGACCCGTCGCCGACGGACCGGCCACAGTACGCCTGCCAGCACCGCCAGGATCGCGATGGCGCCGATCAGCAGGCCGGAGCGGTACTTCCAGTCCGGGGTGAACTCGAGTTGGACGACACCACCGGAGCCGGCGGGCAGGATCCATGCTTGCTGCCAGCCGTCGACGCGCGTCTTCACCAGCGGAGTCCCGTTCAACGAAGCGACCCAGCCCGCGTTGGCGTTCTCCGGAACGGCCAAAATGGACTCGTCGCCGCCTGCCACGGTGACCGTCCGGGACGTCGCGTCCCAAGTGTCCACGGAGACCGCGCGGTGACCGACAGGTCCAGAAGACTGTCCGACGGGTTTGAGCCACAAGTCCTGGACCACAAAGGACTCGGACCGGTCGGTGCGCAGTTCGTGCCCGCCCGAGGCCAGATCCACGCCGCCCTGCGAATCGGGACAAGCGGAGAGGCTCAGCGGCCGGTGTGCGGCGAAGTCGGCGAGCGTGCCGCGCACGGACGTGTCGTAGTCGAAGCCGTCCAGGTGGACGTTCGGGCCCGACCCGCAAGGCAGGCTGAATTCCGCGGGAGACGCGGGCAATTCCGCACCGGTCAGGGACAGACTCCCGATCCCCAGCGAGTTCCTGGTCCGCTGGTCGTCGTCGAGGCCGGCGAACGCGATCTTCAGCTGCGAAGTGTCCAACGGCGGGAACGTCGCGGCGCCGGAGGCGTCGAGTTCGACGGAGCGGCTCGACGTCGGCGTCGTCAGCTCCAGCCGCGCAGGCGCGCGAGCCGTCCCACCCGGATCGGCGGCGACGCGGATTCCGGAGATCGTCTTCGGCGAAGTCCAGTCCAGCGTCAACGTCGGCCGCAGGTCGGTGACGTCAGGCTGCCACGCGGTCGCGGGATTCCCGTCCACGGCGGCGAACGCGCCCGCCGCGGGATCGCCGCCCAGTTGCGAAGTTCCGCTCACCTGAACACCGGACAGGGTCACCGGAGCACGGCCACCACCGGCGGGCAGCACGGTGCCGCCGAACTCGTAGGCACTCTGCGACGTCGTCGAGAACAGCCGCCGGATCCCGTCCGGTTCTTCACCGTCGCGGCCCGCGTTGGCGTCGCAGCGGACGTGTCCGTTGTCCGGTACACACGCGTACCTCGGCTGCTGGCCTCGCGTGAAAACGAAACCCGGTGCCGCACCCGCGGAAAGGTCGGCGGGGACTTCGAGCGCGCGTTGCGGTTCGGCACCGGGGATCTTCAGGTCCGAGATGCCGACGTTGCCGTCCTGCCTGCCGACCACGAGCGACAGCAACGTGATCCGCACCTTGCGCGTCACGCCCGCCGGCGCCGGATAGGTGTGCGCCCCTTCGCCCCGGACGACCTGGTGATCGACGGAACCGTTGTCCGTGGTGATCCGGATCCGGGTCGGCGGCCAGCCGACGCGGATGTCGTCGACCATCGCGAGATCGACCGTGTTCACCAGCCTCGGGGTGTCCAGTTCGACCTCGAGCCATTCCCCGATCGGACCGGTGAAGCTCGAGGAATGCCAAGCGGTCCGCGGATCCCCGTCCAGCGCGGCGAACGGCTGATGGCTCGGATCCGAACCGCCGAAAGCGTCCGCGAACGACGCCGCCGTCGACGCGCTGACCGAACGGATCCCCCGGTACGCGGCCATGGTCTGGTGCTGCTCCCCCGGGAACGGCAGCACGTCCAGTGCGGCTCGTTGCTGTCGCGGCGATTCCCCGGCCGTCAGCGTCTGGCTCAGGTTGTCCCGCACCCCGCCGACGTTGCGTTCGGCGCGGCGCAGCCCGTCGGTGACCAACCGCGGTCCGGTCGGCGAACCGCCGTCTCCGGTCAGCACGGTCGGCGTGCCGGGATCGAGCTGACCGGAGTTCATCAGCGGCAGCAGGTTCTCCGGGCCACCGCTCACCGTCGGGACGTCCTTCGCGGACGTCGCGGTGACCAGCGGCACCGGCCGTTTCACCTCGTAGATCTCCAGCGGCCCGAACTCGGCCGCCTTTTCGATCCCCGGCGACCCCGCCAGCCCGGCGCGCAACGTCGTGAAGTCGGGAGCGCCGACCTTGGCACGGTCGATGTCCCCGCGCAGCATCAGGAACCGGTAGCCCGACCGCGCGAGCAAAGCGGCGAGCCCGGGATCCCCTCTGCCATCGGCCAACGCCGCGTCGACCGAGTCCATCAGGCGGGTGTTGCCCTCCGAGCCCAGCGGAACCTGGTTGCGCACGGCCCACGGACTGTCCGCGATGGCCTGTGCCGGTTCGTCCACGGTGCGACCCCAGTCGTACTCGCCGAAACCGGTCGCGGGCAGCAGCAACGTCCGCGCGTTCGGATCGGTTTCGGCGACGTGGCCCATCGCGTCGTACCAGTACCCCGGCACCTCGTCCCAGCCCGGACCGGGCCGCAACATCAGCAGCCACACCGGCGCGGCCATCACCACGACCAGTAACGCGCCGAGCGCGGGCCGTAGATGCCGCCGCAGGGCGGGCGCGGCACTCGTAATACCGTGTACGAACGCCAGCATCAGCGGCAGTCGCAGCACCGGCTCGAATTTGTGCACGTTGCGCAACGGCGCGAGCGGGCCGTCGAGCAGGTGCCGCACAGGTTCCGCGAGCGGACTGTCGAGCGTCCCGACGTAGCCGACGGTCAGCAGCGTCAGCCCGGTGAGGACACCGAGCATCAGGAACCGTCGTTCGGGCAACCCGCGCCGCGCGAGGCCGAACAGCCCGACCGCGGCCACCAGCCCGGTGGCCGCCATCAGCACGGGATTGTCGATCAGGGCCCAGCCCGACGGCCACCACGGCGTGCCCTGCACGACGTAGGCGACCCACTGGTTGGTCCCGCGCAGCACCTCGAACAACGACATCGGCGCGGTGGTGTTCGTCGCGGATTCGATGTAGTCCAGGAACGGCAGGCTGTACTGGCCGAGCAGCACCAGCGGCAGGATCCACCACAGCACCACACCGACGACGAAGACGAACCACCAGATGACCAGCGCGACGTGCGTGCTTCGCCATTTCCTGGTCAGCAGCCACAATCCGGGCAGCACGAGCGCCATCACGACCATCGCGCCGTTGATCCCGCCCATGCACAGTACGGCGAGCGCGGACAACCCGGCGGCGCGCCGTGGCGAACCGATCCGGTCGGCGAGGATCAGCGGCAGCAGCACCCACGGCAGCAGGACGGCGGGCAGCATTTCCGAGGACAGCGAACCGATCTCGGTGACCATCCTCGGCGCGAGGGCGTACCCGACTGCTCCGATCAGCCGAGTCCGTTCGTTCCCTATTTTCAGTGCGCGAGCGACCAGCAGGGCGCCGCCGAACGCGACCGAAAGCAGGATCGCGCACCACAGCCGCTGCGCGATCCACACCGGCATCCCGACGGCTTGGCACACCGCGAAGAACGGCCCCATCGGGAACAGGTAGCCGTACGCCTGGTTCTGCAGTTCCCCCGCCGTCGCCTGGGGATTCCACAGGTGCAGCGCGCGGCCGAGGAAGGCCAGCGGATCCACGGCGAGATCGAGTTTGGTGTCGAACGTCGTCCTGCCCGGACGCTGCACAAAGGACAGCACGGTCAGCGCCAGCACGATCCATGTGCTCGGCTTCTTCACGAGCGTGCCGGGGGTTACCATCCGGTAGATACTAGGCGGAAACGTGGCTACTATGCGCCTATGACAGACGGTTTCGAAGAAGCGTGGTCGCTCGCCGAACCCGTCAAGGGCTGGATGACGCGGGATCAAGGCCTCGCCCTGTGGAACGCCGCCTGCCGCCTGGACAAGGGCGATTTGATCGTCGAAATCGGCAGCCACCAGGGTCGTTCGACGATCGTGCTCGCCACCGCGGCCCGCACGGTCGGCGCCACGGTGGTCGCCGTCGACCCCTTCGTCGACGGGCGGCTCTTCGGTGGATCGCCGACACGCCAACGGTTCGAGGCGAACCTTCGGAAGGCGGGCGTCGAAGACGTCGTGGAACTGGTGGCGGAGTACAGCACGAAACTCCGGCCGCGCTGGGACCGTCCGATCCAGTTGCTCTACATCGACGGCAAACACGACTACTGGACCTACACCGACGACCTGCGCTGGTCGACGAACTTGGCCGACGGTGGGGAAATCCTCGTCCACGACTGCTTTTCCTCGATCGGTGTCACCCTGGGTACGATCGCGAAAGTCCTCTTCGGACGGCGCTACACCTACCTCGACCGCGCGACGTCGATGGCCAGGTTCCGGCTCACGCCGCCGTCGGCGAAGGACCGCCTGCGCGTGGTGGCCCAGTTACCGTGGTTCGTGCGCAACGTCGGGATCAAGATCCTGCTGCGGCTCCGGTTGGCGCCCGTGGCGAAGATCTTCGGCCACGACAGCCCGTACGACCCTTATTGAGTCAGCGGCCTGCCGACGTCGACCTTCGCGAGGCAGACGGGAGCGCCCTTGGCGGACAACTGGAAACCGACCTTGTCGAACAGGCCCTCGATCGGCAGGTACATCGTGTGCAGGCCGGGCTGGAACCACACCGGCACGCGCACACCGTCACGGTCCACGACGCCTTCGCCACCGTCCGAAGTGAAGTAGTCGATCCGCAGCAGGTAGCGGCCGAGAACGGGTGTGTCCAACGGAACCCGGACCAGTTGCTCGCCGACGGTGTACCCACAGCCCGCCACCGGACCGGGCAGGCCGCGGGAAACCGGTTCCACGCCGGTGATCGCCCGCGCGGTGCCCGAGTCGTCCAAAAGGGACATCCGGCTTGTCGGCTGGTCGAACAGCACCCCCGGGATCAGGCCCACGACCCGGGAAGTGCGGGCGTTCTCGCCGAACCAGGCGTGCAGGATGTCGTTCGGCACCGTCGTGTCGTACAGGACGAGATCGGGATCCCATTCGATCGAGGTCCGCGCGTTGGCGAGGAACTCCCGGGAATGCTCGAACCGCAATCCCGGTGCCAGCCGGGAGAAACCCACGGCGGAACTCGCGATCAGGCCGACGCACAACGCCAGCGCCACGGGACGTCGCGCCGTGGACAGCTCGGTATCCGAGGGCCGGTCGAAAGGTTTCGGCTCCAGGAAGGCGAAAGCGGCGCACAACGCGACGACGAGCGTCAGGTCGGCGACATAACGGGGATCGCTGCCCAGTTCCGGGCCGACCTCGGTGAGCCGGGTGGCCGCGGAAAGCCCGATGTCCGCCACGAAGACCAAACCCAGCAAGAGCCACGCCTTCTTCGCCCTCAGGCCACCGACACGCACTCCCAGGACAAGGACGGCGACCGCCAAGAGCAGCAGGAGAACCCGCACCACGACAGGGGAAGCGGCGAACGTCGCACCGGGACCGGGGCCCGACCACGGTCCGCCCGCCATCCCCGGCACCAGGATGTCGCCGAGCATCCGCCCCGTCATGTCAGCGATCGTGCCGACGGTGACCGGACCGCCGCCTTGCCCGACCTGGCTCGTGGTCAGCGCCAGGAAAACCGCGGCATAACCGGCGATCAGAGCGGCGAGAACACCCCACAGCACGACGTGCCGTCGCAGGGAAATCCCGAGCAGCACGGTGATCCCGGCGAGCAGCACCGGGATGAACACCGCCTTTTCGTAGAAGGCGAGCCCGAAGACGGTCCAGGCCACGGTGGCGATCGCCCAGCGCCCGCCGTCGGCGAGATACCGGACGTGCGCGTGCAGGGCGGCCGTGGTGGCCAGCAGCACCGGCGCGATCTGGATCGCGTAGGCCCACCACAACGTCGGAACGAGCAGCAAGGTCGACGTCGTGAACATCGTGAACGGGACGAGAATCCCCCAACGGCGCCCGAAACACCGCACCAGGACCGTCCACAAGAGAGCCGATGACGCCGACTGCATCACCAGGACCGGCGCCATCAGCACGGCGAAGTTCAACGGTGCCCAAGCGGTCAGCAGGTCGGCGAGCAGGAAGCCACCCGGCGCGAGGTGGCCGTGGTAGTCCTGGAAGAAGTAGCCGAACTCGAAGGGCCCTGCCTTCGCGGCGTGGTAGGTGATGACGAAGTCGTCTTGCGCGAGGCTGCCGCGCAGCGCTGCCCACGCGTGCAGGACGAACGGGACGACAGCGGCGACGAACGCCGCGAGCGTGACCAGCGAAGGTCTTACCCCCCGGACAACCACGTCTTGCCTCAATTCTTGCAGGTCGGCGGCTGGCACATGATCTTGCTCAGCGCCTGGTAGAAGACGTCGGAGATCTTCCGCGGATCGGGGGTGGTGAACGATTCCCCGCCGGTGGCGGTGGAAACCTGCCGCAGTTCGGCCGCGTCGATATCCGGCCCGATGCCGATCCCGATGACGGGCAACGGTTTCCGCGGGTCCTGGAGCTTGCCCAGTTCTTCCAGCAACCGCGGCAGCCCGACCGTGTCGGTGTCCTCGTTGCGCCCGTCGGTGAGGACGACGACGAGGTTGATCCGGCCGGGTTTCCAGTTCTGCCTGGCGTTCTGGTACGCGGCGAGGATCGAGTCGTAGAGGCCGGTCGCCCCACCGGGTTTCGGCCGCACCGCCTGTAGTTGTTCGACTCCGCCCGAGGACTTCTGCTCGGCTATCGTCCGCATCGGCAGCAGGACACGGTAGTCCTTGTCACCGTCCATTTTGGTCGAGAACAGCCACAGCCCCAGTTCCGTGGTCGGCTTGAACAGCCCGAGTCCCTGCGTCGCGGCCTGCAAGGTGAGTTCCATCCGGCTCTTCCCCGCGCCCGGTACGGCGGCGGCCATCGAACCGGAGACGTCGAGCAGCACCTGGACCCGGGCGCTCAGGTTCGTCCCCGCCCAGGCCTGCAACGCGGCGTACAGCTCCGACGACGGCGGGGCACCTGGCGGATGCGGTGCCGGATCGGTCCGGCTGTCCTGCGCTCGCGGGACGGCGAACTGCCCGGTCGGCGCCCGGAATCCCGCGTCGGCGAAGGTCGCGCCGGCGAGCGGATCGAGCAGCAGCCGCAGAAAGCGTTCCGCCCCGGTCCTCGACGCCTCCGAAGCCTTGGGCAGCACGACATACGGGTAGTCGAAGCCCTGTACCGGGACACCCGGGTAGGCCGCCACCAGATTCCGGGCGAGCACGGATTGTTCGGTCGCCGGGAAGGTGGCCGGAAACTGCCCGGGAGCCGGATTCAGCTTCCGCATGACGGCGGTGAAGGCCGCTGCCGGATCGGGCGCCTGCTCGGTCAGCTTCCGCAGCCCGAGCAGGGTGGCGATACCCAGCGGATCACGGGCCGGGTCCAGCATCCCGACCGGGGAATCGTCGAGGATCTCTTGCCAGGCGGGGGTTCTCCCCGGCCAGCCGAACCTTCGCGCGGTCTCGTCGGGAAGTCCCAGCACCACCGGGGAATTCGCCACCGACTGACCGGATTCCGGCAGGTTCCACGCACCGGCGTCCCTGGCCTGCGACAACATCGTGCTCGACTCGGGAATCCAGACGTCGGGCCCGCCGGAGGTGGTGGTCCCGAGCAGGTCGGCGGTCGTGGCCGACTCGCTCGCGGTCACGGTGACACTGAAGCATTCTTCCTGCGGCACGGTGGTCGCGAGCCGCGTGAGCACCGGCGACACGTCGGGCGCGGCGGTGATCTCGACCGGCGTCAGCGCGTCACAACCGTTGCCCGCCAACCGGGCGCGCAGATAGTCGACGCCCCACCAGGCGCCGAGCGCGATCACCAGCAACAGGCTCAAGACGACGACGGGCGCGGTGAAACGCCGTCCACGCCTCGGGCCTACCTGCATGTGCATGCCTCCGAGGTGTGGTGCGGGACCTGGGATGCTGCCCAATCCGCCCGCGCACGTCAACCCTCCGGTAACTTAGCGCCTCGCGAGTGCGGCAGATGGCCTAACCGAAGTACCGGCCCGCCCCGATGTGGGCACCGGCGTTCAGCCACCATCCGGCGTCGCCGGTCGAGTCGATCCCGTCCGCGATCACCGTCGCACCCGCGATGGTCGCGGTCTCGATGAGGTTCCGCAGTGAGCGTTCGGCCAACGGTTCCGTCCGCCGCTCGGTCAGCCGCGGAGCGATCCGGACCGTCCGCACGGGCACGTCCACAAGACAGACGACGTCGCCGGCCGCGCCGAAGTCCTGCAGTTCCGCGTCCACCCCGACCTCGGCGAGAAGATGCAGGTTGTCGACGGTCTCCCCGAGTTCGGCGAGTACGGCACCGGCCGGGAAACCCAGCCGCAGTCGTGACGGCCCGAGACCGGTCGCGGTGAGCACCTGCCGCACCGAGCCGACGAGATCCGGATCCGCGGCCTGGTGCGGGGTCAGTCCCACGACCATCGGGAGCCTGTCGTCCGCTTCCTCGCACGCGGTGCGGATGAGCCATTCACCGAGCGGCACGATGAGACCGGTGTCGTCGGCGAAGCGGACGCAGGTGTCGTGACCGATCCGGCCGTGGCGGGGATGGTTCCACGCGAGTCTCGCCTCGATGCCCGCCGGTGTGCTGTCCGCCAGCCAGGTCAGCGGCCGGAAATGGACCTCGATCTCGCCGGTCTCCCACGCACCGGCCATGGAGACGGCCAGGCTGAACTCGTGCCGTTCCCTGGTGTCGAGGGCGGAGTCGGACAGCGCCCACTGCCGGTAGCCGTTGGACTGTGCCCGGCGCAGTGTCATGTCGGAGACGCGCAGCAGTTCGTTCGGCGCGATATCCCTCGGCGGCCGGTGCACGACGCCGACACAGGCCGAGACCGCGACTCCGCTCCCGCCTTCGAGGTAGACCGGCTCGGCCAGTTCCTGGTTGATCATGCCGATGACGGTGGCGACGTCCGGGCTGGTGGCGGTGTTCTGGATGAGGATGCCGAACTCGTCTCCGCCGAGCCTGGCGACGAGCGCGTCCTCACCGCCCACGACTGCCCGCAGCTTCGCGGCGACGTTCTTCAGCAGGTCATCGCTCTGTTTCTGGCCGAGCCCGCCCGCGATCAGGGAGAATCCGTCGAGGTCGAGGTGGTAGACCGTGACGCCGAAGGCCGGGTCGGCGTGTCGCAGCGCCCGCTCGAGGCGGGTACCGAAGAACTGCCGGTTCGGCAGGCCGGTCAGTGGATCGTGCAGGGCCTGGCGGCTCAACTGCCGTTGGAGCAGGGAGACGTCGGTGTCACCGTCGACGAGGGTGATCAGCTGCTGGGCGTCGCCCGCCGGGTCACGGATCACCGCGCCGGTGAACCCGCCCCAGGTCGGTTCCTCGTCTTCGGTGACGAGTCTTCGCGACAGTTCGAGCCGCTGCGTCTTGCCTTCCAGCAGCTTCCGGTAGCCCTCACGCAGGCCGTCGGCGTCTTCCCGGTGGACCAGATCGTAGAGGTTGAGCCCGATCAGGTCCGAGACAGGCCGGTTCAGCATCTCGGCGAACGCCGGGTTCACCCGCTGGACGCGGCCGTCCACCCTGGTGACGGCCACCCCGGTCTTCGAACCGGTGAACAACTGCTCGAAGCGCGCCTGCGTGAGCACCAGTTCACGCCGCGTCTCGCGTTCGAGGGTGACCAGCGTGCGGGTCAGATCCTCCTGCTGCGTCTGGATACTCTCGCGCAAGGCCTCGCCGTAACCGGACGCGAGCGCGCCGAGCACCTGCAGCACTCGTTCGGGGAGCGACTTCACGCTCCGCAACTCCGGTTCGTGCAGGAGCCCCTTGCCCAGGACCTCCATCGTGCGACGCAGGCTGTCGGGCCCGACGCATCTGAGCGCGACGAGCCGCGCGCCGGCTTCGGCGGCCTGCGCGGGTTCGGCGTCGTCACTCAGCACCGCGGCGAACACCTCGTCCAGCAGAGCGGCGAAATGCTCTTCGATCTGGGCGTGGGTATACGGAAGATACGCCGTACCGGTGACCAGGTAGGCCCACTTGCGGGCGAGTGTGGCCCGCGTCGGCGCGGCATTCTTCCTCTTCGGCGAAGCGGAGGACGCAGTTCTCTTCGGGGCGTCCGGCGATGCGGAGTGCTCGTCGCCGTCCGGAAATGGGGCAGTCACGTCTGCCGGTCCTCGGGTCGTTTTCGCATTCCGTGGTGGAGAAACATCCTCCACGATTCTCGTTCGGTACTCACGGTTTACCGGCCACCCAATCGGGTGGTAATCCTACGGTACTGCAACACCGACCTTATCCCTCAGCCAACCGCGGGTGGCGTCCCGATACTGGGACGCGTTGCGGTGTAGCGCCAACGAATGTCCGGCACCGGGCAGAACATAGGTGGAAAGTTCCGCCTCGGGCCGGTAATACGGCGCTTCCGCCGGACGCAGCGTCGCCGCGCTCGAACAGTTCCGGAGTGCGAACAGACCGCAGAACAGGATGTCCTTCTCCCCGACCGCCTGGAAGACCGGCACCCGGATGGCTTTTGTCGCGGGCAGTACGATGCCGAACACGGCGACGGTTCCCATTCCCGGGACCGACACCTGATCCTTGGTCGCCTCATCGGCCGCGATGACGCCTGGGTCGGTATTTTCCGTCGCGTAGAACAGCCCGGCACGCGCTCCCGGTTTCGTCGTGAAATAGAGCGGATCACTGCCGAGCGAACCGAGCCGGTCGTCCGCGAAAGCGGGTTGCAGGCCGAACAGCACGCCGAGGGTCAAGGCCGGCACCGACGGCAGATGCGTCATACCGCTGAGGATCACGCCGTCGACGTCCTGGTATGTCGACGCTTCCGCCGCGACGATGCCCGAACCGACCGAATGCCCGACGATCACGACCTTCTCGAACGGCGTGCCGCCGACCCGTCCCGCACGGAGGTGGCCGATCACTTCGTGCATCGATCGCGCCAGTACCGGCAGCAGGAGCGGAAGGCTGACCGGTTTGCTGCTCCCGCCCGAACCGAGCTGGTCCGCGGCGAACGTCGCGTAGCCGTGTTTGGCCATGTCGCGCTGATAGGAGTAGCGATCCGGGTCGTAGGGCAGATCCCAGTAGGCGCTGTTGTAGGTGCCGCCGTGCACCAGCAGCTGGACCGCCTTGGGCGTCGGGCCTTCGGGCAGGCAGAAGCGGCCGTGCACCGTGGCGGGTTCGCCGAGTGGACCGGTCACCGGCAGGTCCAGGTCGGTACAGCGGATCTCGACGGCCGCCGCCGGGGCGGCGACCAGGAACCCACCGAGGAGCGCGCAGCAGGCGGCCACCGCCGTGGCCAGTTTGAGCGGCATTCTCACAGAACCCTCTCCGGAATCGGAACGCTCGGAAGGAGCACGAACCCTACACGTGGTAGTCACACGCTCACCGTCAGCCCGATGTTCTCGGCAACACGGTCATCGGCAACCGGTTCGGCTGCATCGTCGCTTTGATCTTGGGAAAGACCTTCACCCCTGGTACCGGCACCAGCCGCCACCGCGCGCCGATCGTCGCCGCGACCAACGCGATCTCCGTGGGGGCGAACTGGTGGCCGGGGCACAGCCGGGGCCCGGCGCCGAACGGGATGAAGGCGCCCTTCGGTACCGCGGCGGCCCGCTCCGGCTCCCAGCGGTCCGGGTCGAACCGGCCGGGTTCGGGGAACCAGCGCGGATCGCGGTGCAGCGTGTGCTGGCTGACCGCGACCTCGGTACCGGCGGGAATGCGCACCCCGCCGAGTTCGACGTCCTCCCGCGCGCGTCGCATCAGGATCACCGGCGGGGTCCGGCGGACGACCTCGTTGATGATCCGCTGCGTGTAGACCAGGCGTGGCAGGTGTTCGAACCGCGCGGGCCCGCCGGCCAGCACCTCGTCGACCTCGGCGTGGAACCGGCGCTCGATGTCTGGCCGCTGCCCGATCTCGTGGAAGAACCACGCCAGCGCGACGGCGGTGGTCTCGGCGCCGGTGGTGAGGATCGTGATGACCTCGTCCTCTACCTGCCGGTCGGTCATCTTCTCACCGGTCTCGTCGTCCTTGGCCAGCAACAACATCGACAGCAGATCGCCCTGATCGCCGCCCTTCTCGCGGGCCTTGAGGACCGCGTCGCCGATGACCTGCCGCAGGCGCGCGGCCGCGGCGTCGAACTCGCGGTTCGCCGGGATCGGCAGCCGTTCCACGAACTTCGGCGAGAAGGCCCGGACCATGACGTACTTCAGCATGATCGGGATCGACCGCTGGATTTCGGCGAGCGCGTCGTCGCCGAGTTCCGTGGAGAACAGCGTGCGCCCGGAGATGGTCAGCGCGAGATCCTGCATCCGGCGGTCGAATTCCACCACCTCGCCCGGTTTCCACGAGTCGGCAAGCTCTACAGCGAGCTTCGTCATCGTCGTCTCGGCGTAGAGCGCGATACGGCTTCGCTGGAAGGCGGGCAACATCATCCGCCGTTGCCGCTGGTTGAAAGCGCCGTTGGAAGTCGCGAGCCCGTCGCCGAACAACGGCCGCATTTTATCGAACACAAGGCCTTTGTCGAACTTCCCCGCGTCGGCGGCGAGCAGCCGCCAGGCCAGTTCCGGCGTGGTGACCAGGTAAACCGGCATCGGGCCGAAGTCGAGTCGGACGACGTCGCCGTGCGATCGCAGCTCCGACAACAGTTTCAGCGGATCACGGAGCATCGGCACGGTGTGGCCGAGCAGCGGCCACCGGCCTGGTGCGACGGGGACGTCCGGAGGTGGTGCCATCGTGCTCGTCTCCCGGTGCCTGAACGCTGAACCCGGCCACTTTAGGACCGCAGGACGGCGGATGGGGTTCCGCCGCCGCACATCCACACGATCGGACGATGGCGAGCCCGGCATCGGCGCCCGCTAGACTCCTGTGCCCCAACGCCAATCCCAACCGAACGGTGGCGACGACGGTGACTTCCAACCTGAGCTGGGTGCCCCCCGAGGTCGACACGAGCGTGCCGAATCCAGCCCGGGTCTACGACTACTGGCTCGACGGCGACCACAACTTCCAGGCCGACCGCGACCTGGGTGATCAGGTACTGAAGATCATGCCGGGGGTCCGCGACGCGGCCCGGCTCAACCGCGCTTTCCTTCGCCGTGCCGCCCTGTACATGGTCGAAGCCGGCATACGGCAGTTCCTCGACATCGGCTCCGGGATCCCGACCGTCGGCAACCTGCACGAGATCGTCCAGCAGGTCGACCCGTCCTGCCGGGTGGTCTACGTGGATCGCGAATCGGTCGCGGTGGCGCACGCGAAACTCCTGCTGCGCGACAACGACCGGTGTGCGGCGATCCAGGCCGATCTGCGCGACGCCAACGACATCCTCACCGCGCCGGAAGCTCAGGAGCTGCTGGACCTCGACCAGCCGGTCGGCGTGTTCATGTTGCTGCTGTTGCATTTCGTGCCGGATTCGTGGGAACCGCACGCGATCCTGTCCCGCTACCGGGAACGGATCGCCCCTGGCAGCTTCCTCGCCCTCTCACACGTCGCCGCCGACGCGGACTCGCGCGGGCTCGACGAGGCGATCGAAGCGTACAAGGGCACACGGAACGACCCGATCCCCCGGACCCACGACCAGGTGCTGTCGTTCTTCGACGGTTTCGACGTCGTCGAGCCCGGCGTCGTCGGCTGCGCGATGTGGAAGCCACAGGGCGCCGGGGACATGTCCGACGACCCGGCGATCAACGCGCTCCCGTACGCCGGGGTCGGCCGCAAACCGTAAGGGCACCCGCCCACCGACCGCAAGTAGTCCTCTAGTTGCGGTCCTTGCACACGCAACTACCGCAACTAGAGGACTACTTGCGCCAGACCCCTCAGGGCAGGACGTCGGTCACGGTGTCCTTGATGACCTGCCACTTACCGTGCTCGCGCACCAGCGTCAGGCTGATCGTGTAGTGCCGGTTGATGTTCTGCGACGGCACCTTGTAGTAGGCGTCGAGGATCGCGAAGCCCATCGCGCAGTTCTCGACGACGGTGTGGGTGACCGTCCACGGCATGCTGTACTCGTACGGAACCTTGAACTGCTCCTTGACCACCGGATCCACGTTGGCGTCGTAGCCGATGAACAGCTGCCCCTTGCGCCCGACGGTGACCATGTTCTTGTGGATGATCGCCCGGTAGCGGGCCTCGTCGCGTTTGTTGTAGCTGTCCATGTCCTCCCAGACGGCGCGGTCGAACGAACGTTGGCACGACTGCCGCTCACTCTCGGCGCGCTGCTCCCCCGCGGTCGCCGCGGCGGGCACGCCGATTCCCGCCGCCGCCACGACCAGCCCGGCCAACGCCGCGTAATACCGCTTGCGCATAGGGTTCTCCTCATCACGTCCGGTACTTCGTCCATCAGCAGGTTCGCCGGACGGCGCATCACAGCTGCATCACGTCCGCACCGGCGCGGGCGCGGGGCCGGTTAACCTCGCGGGAGGGGGTGCGATGGAGTTTCGGATACTGGGGCCGGTGCAGTGCCGGAACGGTGCACGGGCGTTGAAGCTGGCCGGTTCGCGGCAGGAGCGGATCCTGGCCGCGCTGCTGCTCGGCGCCGATCGTGTCGTTTCGGTTTCGCGGCTGGTGGACGTCGTCTGGGACGAGGATCCGCCCGCGACGGCCACCCGTCAGATCCGCAATCTCACCACCGCACTGAGGCGCTCCCTCGTCGCCGAGGGCGCGAGCGACGATGTCCTCACCGCCGAAGGGCCTGGCTTCGTCCTGCGCCCG
This sequence comes from Amycolatopsis sp. cmx-11-12, assembly GCF_046269425.1. Classification (NCBI taxonomy): domain Bacteria; kingdom Bacillati; phylum Actinomycetota; class Actinomycetes; order Pseudonocardiales; family Pseudonocardiaceae; genus Amycolatopsis; species Amycolatopsis sp. cmx-11-12. The sequence goes on from NZ_JADNQM010000028.1 coordinate 72,845, forward strand.
CGCGCTTTCGATCTGCGGTCGTTCGAGGAGTACGTCTCGCGCGGCGAGTTCCGCGAGGCGCTCGGATGCTGGCACGGACCAGCTCTGTCCGGTGTGGACAGTCCTGCGCTACGCGGTGAAGCCGACGAACTCGACGAGCGCCGTCTGTCCGTTGTGGAGCGTTGTCTCGACGAGGAGATCTCCGCCGGAGAAGACTCCGTCGCGGAACTGACGGCGCTGGTCGCCGAGCATCCGTTCCGGGAGGCGTTCGCCGGGCTGCTCATGCGCGCGCTGCACCAGCAGGGCAGGCAGGCCGACGCGCTGAACGTCTACCGGCAGGCGCAGACACGGCTGGCGGACGAACTCGGAATAGACCCGGGCCCGAAGTTGCGCGAGGTCTACGAACGGATCCTTCGCGACGAGCCGGAATACGGCAAGGCTCGCTGCTTCCTCCCTTACGACGTCCCGGATTTCACCGGCCGGGAACACGAACTCCGCCGCCTGCTCGACGCCGTCCGGCTCGGCCGCCCGGTGGTGGTCGACGGGATGGCCGGTGTCGGCAAGACCTCGCTCGCCGTCCACGCCGCGCACCGGCTCGCCGCCGATTTCCCCGACGGGCAACTGTTCGTGGACCTGCACGGCCATTCCCCCGCCCGCGAACCGCTCCCGCCCGAGGCCGCGCTCGAAGCCCTGCTCGGGCAACTGGACATCCCTGCGAGCAGGCTGCCGGCAGGCGTGGACCGGCGGGCCGAACTGTGGCGGACCAGGACGGCGGGCCGGTCATTGCTCGTGGTACTCGACAACGCCGCGAGCGCCGAACAGGTGCGGCCGCTCCTGCCCGGTTCGGCCACGGTCGCCCTCGTGGTCACCGGCAGGCGACGGCTGGCCGCCGTCGACGGTGCCGCGTCGCTCAGTCTCGAAGTCCTGCCGGACGAACAGGCCGGTGCTTTGTTCGCGGCGGCGTCGGGACGGCCGGATTCGGGGGTGGCCGCGTTGTGCGGGAACCTGCCGCTGGCGATCCGGATCGCGGCGGCCCGATTGCAGAATCGTCCACAGTGGACCGTGGAGACACTCGCCGAGCGACTGGGCTCCGAGCACGACCGGCTGGCCGAGCTGAAGGTCGCCGGACGCGACGTGGCCGCGGCGTTCGCACTGTCCTATCAGGAACTCGACGCCGCACAGCAGCGCATGTTCCGGCTGCTGGGGCGCAATCCCGGTGCCGACATCGGCGTGCCCGCCGCCGCCGCGCTGGCCGGTACCGGCGAGCACGAAGCCGAACGTCTGCTGGAAGACCTGCTCGACGCCCATCTGCTCAGGCAGCCAGCGCTGGGCCGGTACTCGTTCCACGACCTGATCGCCGAGCACGCCCACAACGCCGCGAGCGACGAGGAATCGCTTCCGGCGGTGGGCAGGCTGCTCGACCACTATCGCGACGGCGGCGGCAACCCCGCCTGGTACGCGACGGAACGGGCCAACCTGGTCGCGGTGACCCGGCACGCCCTCGACGCCGGTCACGACGACCACGCCTGGCGGATCGCCAAGGACACCGCGGACCACCTTCGGGAAAGCGGCCACCTCGACGAACTGCTCGCCGTGGCCAGGACCGGCATCGCCGCCGCCCGCCGGATCGGCGACCCGCACGCCATCCAGCTGAGCCTGGCGAGCCTCACGCTGGCGTACTGGGAGAACGGGCGGCTCACCGAGGGTATGGACTGCGCGCTGGAGCGCTTGGCCGTCGTCCGCGCGTCCGGCGACAGGGCGGCCGAGGCGGTCGCCCTGTCCAGGGCCGGCGCCCTGCACAGCATGCTCGGCCGCTACCCCGAGGCGATCCGGTTCTATCGCGACGGTCTCGCCGTCGCGGACGAGACCGCCGCCGCCACACTCTGGACCAATCTCAGCCACGCGCAGGAAGTCCTCGGCAGGCTGGACGACGCGCTGGTCTCCGCTCGGCGGGCGGTGGCGCTGTACGAGGATCCCCGCGGCGTGATCCTGAGCTCGGCCCAGCTCGGCCTGGTTCTTGCACGGCTCGGCCGCTTCGAAGAGGCGTTCGAGGTCACCGAACGCTCGATCACCGCCTCGCGGGATCTCGGCTATCTGTTCGGCGAGGCGTGGAGCCGGATCGACCACGCCGACGCGCTCCTGCTCGCCCACCGCGCCACCGAGGCACGCGAGCACGCCGAGCGCGCGTGCGCGATCCTCACCCGGCTCAACCATCCGCTGCTGCTGGCCATGGCGGCCAACAGCCTGGGCACCGCCTGCCTCGCGCTCGGCGAGACGTCGGCGGGGCACCGGCAGCATCGGCTCGCGCTCGAAACGGCGAGGCGGATCGGCTACCGCCTCCAGGAAGCCCGCGCACTGGCCGGGATCGGGCAGTCCCGCGCCGCACGGGACCACTACGTCGCGATGGGCCTGCCCGCCGAGCCGCTGAAGGTCGTCACCTGAGGAAGTCGGTGAGCAGCCCGCGCAGGACGTCCGGCTCACGAAGGACTCCGTGGTCTTGGCCCTCGACGGTGACATACCGGGCACCGGTGATCGTGTCGGCGACGGCGCGGGTGCCGGCCCGCATCCAGGCGTCGCTCTCCCCGCCGTCCATGACCAAGGTGGGTACGGAGATCTTGGCCAGCCTGTCGGCGGGAAGGACGTTGCCGGGGCCGCACAGGGCGAGGTCGTAGGGCAGGGTGTGGGCAAGGCCGGTGAACCAGCCCCAGACCGGGGCGTCCCGCATCCCCTTGACGATCTCGGCCGGGGTGGCCGTGCCCTCGACCAGGAAGAGTTCCACCGCGGCGTCGCGGTCGCCGTCGGCGATCAGCGCCCGGACACGGTCGAAGAGGTCGGCCGCGGGCTTCGGACGGCTGTCGTCGACGACGTACGGCGGTTCGTAGACGGCGAGGCTGGTCATGGCGACACCTCGGGCGGCGGCCTCCAGTCCCAGCACGGCTCCCGACGAATGCCCGAACACCGCCGCCGAACCGCCGACGTGGTCGATCACCGCGGCGAGATCCTCGACCTCGCGTTCCACCGAATAGACCGCGCCCGCGCCGCTGTCGCCCCGCCCGCGCCGATCGTAGGCGAGCACGGTGAAGTCCGGGGCCAGCGTCGCGGCGAGGGCGGCGACGGTCGTCCGGTCGTTGAACGCGCCGCCGACCAGGACCACCGGCGTGCCCTCACCGGTGCGGTCGAAGGCGATCGGGGTGCCGTCGGCCGAGGTCACGGTCTCGAACGAGGTGGTCATCAGGTCCTCCACAGGGTCACTTCGACTTTAGCTTCGTCCCTGAGTCGGAGCCGACGACCACCCCTCGACGTCACCGCCGGACTTCCCCGAAGAATTCCCGGAGCTCGGTCACCACGTCGTCCGGGACGGCCATCGCGACCATATGACTGGGACTCTCGTGATCCGCCCAGCGCACGATGTCGTTCTTGCGGGAAGCGATCTTGCGCAGGACGGGCGGCCCGCCGTGCGAGACGCCGGTCGGCACCACGGTCTGGTCGATCGGCATCGCGGCCGCGCCTTCGTAGTACGGCCACAGCGCGGTGCCGCCGGTCGCGGTCAGCCAGTACAGGGTCGCGTTGGTGAGCAGGAGATCGCGGTCGATCGGCTCGGCCGGCGCGGCGCCGTCGGGCCAGCCGTCGAACTCCTTGAACCGTTCGACCACGTAGGCCAGCTGCGCGACCGGCGAATCGAGGAAACCGAAGCTCAGCGTCTGCGGCCTGTTCGTCAGGTACGGCGCGTACCCGCTGCCGCCCGCGAAGCGTGCCGCGAGTTCTTGCAGGCTCGCCTGCTCTTCGTCGCTGAGACCCTCGAAGTCGGCCGGATCGCCCATCGGGATCCCGAGCCCGGACGTGATGTGCGAGCCGATGACGTGCTCGGGCGCGTGCACCGCCAAGCACGGCGTCACCAACGCGCCGGCGTCGTTCCCATGTGCGCCATAACGTTCGTAACCGAGGCGGCTCATCAACTCCGCCCAGGTCCGCGCCACCCGCGCGATGTCCCACGGCCGCTCGTCGGCCGGTTCCGGGAACGTCGAGAACCCGAACCCGGGCAGCGACGGCGCGACGACATGGAACGCTCGCGAAGGGTCGAGGCCGTGGGCTCGCGGGTCGGTCAGCGGGCCGAGGACGTTCAGGAACTCGGCGATCGAGTTCGGCCAGCTGTGCGTCATGATCAGCGGGATCGCGTCCGGTTCGGGCGAGCGGACGTGCAAGAAGTGGACGCGCTGGCCGTCGATTTCGGTGGTGTACTGCGGAAACTCGTTGAGCTGTTTCTCGAACGCGCGCCAGTCGTAGCCGTCTCGCCAGTATTCGGCCAAGTCCTTGAGGTAGGAGACGGGGACGCCCCGGCTCCACTCGGCACCGGGCAGCGCCGACGGCCAGCGGGTGCGGGCCAGCCTGTCGGTCAGGTCGTCCAGATCGGACTGCGGGATGTCGATGCGGAACTGCTCGATGTCGGTCATGGCTTGACCGTATGGGCCATATAGGACAGATCGTGACCTAAAGGGCTCCGCATTCAGTCGACTAAATGCGGACAACCTGCGTAGCACCGAAAGTGCCCTTAACCGGCACCTCGACGGTCTTGCGCCGCACCGTCACCTTGATGACGTCCTGCCGCTGCGTCGGGTCCGAAACGGCCAGCTGCCAGCCGTTGCTCCCCCGCCCGAGCGCCACGGACGCCGGACCGGACACCGACACCTCGTCGACCGAACCCGCCGCGAAGAAGTTCGCCAGCAAAGTCGCGTCCCACAGCCGAATGGCTTGCACTGTCTCGGTGTTGGACCGCACGCGCCACGTCCAAGCCGAGGCGATCGTCTCCAGCACCGACGCGGCGGGCAGGACGGCGTAGGCGTAGCTCGCGCCTGAAGGCTTGGCCCCGTGCTCGATCACCAGCTTCTGGTAACGCCGCGTGTAGGGCACCGTGGTTCCCTTGGTGTTGGCGCCTTTGTCGACGTCGCGCCAGGTCCCTGTCCGGTCCTCGCGCAGCGCGGTCACCTCGGAGGCGTCGAGCAGGACGTACCCGCCGACCTTCTCCAGGTGCAGCCAACGCTTGCGCCGCAACGACTCCGAGCCGCCGACCAGGCGGCCGTCGGCCAGCAGGACGCCCGAACCGTTCTCGCCGAGGTTGCGGTTCTCGATCGTGGTGCGGATCCGCTCGCCCGAAGTGTCGGTGATCCCGGCACCGAGACAGACCACGCCCGACGGCGTGAAGAACCACGACTTCTTCGCGGTCAGCGTGCCGTCCTGGGAGACGAAATCGAGGGCGTGCGCGCCGTGCCTCGCGTCCCAGCGGACGCCGCCGCAGTGGTCCTTGCCGGTGAGCGGCACCTGCTCCAGCTTCGGAGTCGGCCCGGCCTTGGTGGTCGTGCCCGGCAGCAGCAGCGGGTCCACGGTCGGCCAGTAGGCGTCGGTGAAGTGTCCCTTGGCCTTGGGCAGGAACAGGTACAGCGAACCGTCGCCGGTGTACCAGCCGTGCAGGTTCATCGCGTTGACCGACTCGTACCGCGAGATCCGCGTCGAGGCGACGCCGAGCGAGGCCGACCAACCCTCGGTGACGTGCACCATCCGGTCCTGCTGGCCGAACACGCGGTGCGTCGCGACGGTGGGCGTCGGCCGGATCTTGGTTGCCAACAGCTCTTGTGCGAACTCGATGCCGGGGATGCCGACGAGATCCGGGCCGGGCGCGAACCGCTCGGGGTCGGGAATCTTGAGGTACGGCGCGAAAGTGTCCTCGGTGATCCACTTCGCGGCGAGCCCGCCGAGTTCCTCCTTGCGTTTCCCGCTCGCCGACCGCGCCAGCAGCACGACCGCGCCGGTGAGCTGGTGCCCGATGTCGTGCGCCGATTCCCCTTGCCGGGAAAGGAACCGGCCGCGGACCGACTCCATCAGCGCGCCAGCGTAGACGAACGGCGCGAACGTGTCGGAGACCAGCGCGTACGCCGCGTCCTTGACGTCGCCGGCCAGTTCGAACTCCGTGCCCTTGGTAACATGGATGGCGGACGCGACAGCGGTGAGCAGGACGATCCCGTAGTGCCCGGGATACGGCACCGAATCGTGCTGGATGAACGAGCCGTCGGTGTGGAATCCGTCGCCCGCCGCGCGATGCAGTTTGGCGATGACGCTCGCCGCTCCCCCGCCTTCGACGTCGGTGAACGCCCCGACACCGCGCTTGATCCGTTCGGCGTCGCCGAGCATCGCGCCGGAGACGATGGAGATCGTCGACTTGTCCGCGCGGTTGGCGCCGGTCTCGACCACGCTAGGGTTGTTCGTGCGGAGGTTCGGGTTACCGGAGAACTTCAGCACCGGCTTCAGGTACTTGGCGAGTTCGTCCTCGGTCAGCTCACCGGCCACTGTGGACAGAATATGCAGCAGGTAGAGCGGGATGCCGATCTCGTAGGTGTACCAGTTGCCGATCTCGGCGGTCTTCTCACTGTATTGATCGCTGGCGTACAACAGTTCCAGCGCCGCCTTGACCCGGCCGAGCACGGCCGGGTCACCCGCCAGCGCGCCGCCAGGGGTGCCCCAGTTGACCGCGATCGCGCGAAGCCGAGCGTACATCGACGTCGTGAACTCGCTGCCCGGACCGAGCGGGAGATCCTTCCACAAAGGACTGTCGCCGACCGTCATGCTGTCGTAGTAAGCCTTCGCGACCCTGTCCAGATTCGCCAGCGCGGCGGTCCGTTCCGCCGACGGCCGGTTGATCCCGGTCTGCAGCTCGCGGTAGCCGGTGACGATCGAGGCTGTGTTCGCTGGGACCGGCGAGGCCGCGAAGGACGTCCTCGAGATCGCGGTCGTGAGCGCGACTGAAGCGGCCGCTACCGCACCCGAACGCAGGGCGGTTCTCCGGTTGACGTGACCGAATCCGGGCATGACAGTGCCTCCCAAGAGGTCGAAGACTGCAACTAGGGGCGGCGGCGTTAGGTGGGGCCTCGTGAGTGATTTGGGTCGGCTATCGCGGAAAGGTCAAGCTGGCATGCTCGCGCATCAAGGGTTCCCAATGTCGCATTTGAGACGCTGACCGTCTCAAATGCGACATTGGGAACATGCCGGTGAAACCCAAATCACTCACGAGCTTTCTAGCGTTTCCCGTCGGTCCTGCGGGGCAGGTCCCACGGGTTGTTCTCCTGCAACGGTTCCGGCAGCAGCGCGTCGGGGAAGCCCTGCCACGCGATCGGCCGCAGGAACCGCTCGATCGCGGCGGTGCCGACCGAGGTGCTGGTCGGCGCGGTGGTCGCCGGGTAGGGACCGCCGTGTTCCTGCGCCCAGGTGACCGTGACGCCGGTCGGCCAGTCGTTCCACAGCAGACGGCCCGCGACACGGGTCAACGACGGGAGGACCGGGCGGATCCAGTCCACATCGGACTCTTCGCCCTGGATGGTCGCGGTGAGCCCGGGTTCCATCACCTCGAGCAGGCTGATCAGCTCGGCCTGGTCGGCGTAGGTGACGATCAGCGACGCCGGGCCGAAGCACTCCTCGCGGACCGTGTCGGCGTCGGCCAGGAAGTCCTTGGCGGTGGTGGCGAGCAGGGTCGCACCGTGCGAGATCCCTTCCGCGCCACCGGACTCGGACAGCACCTCGACACCCGCCACGTCACGCAGCTTCGCCAGTCCGTCGGCGAAACCGGCCGCGATGCGCTCGTTGAGCATCGGCTGCGCCGGGATCGCCGAGACGGCTTCGCGCAGCACGTCCTCGAGACCGTGTCCCTCGGGCAGGAACAGCAGCCCCGGCTTCGTGCAGAACTGCCCGGCACCGAGGCTGAACGAGCCCGCGTAGCCCTTGGCGATGGCCTCGCCGCGCGCCTCGATCGCCGTCTGGGTGACGACGACGGGGTTCACGCTGCCGAGTTCGCCGTAGAACGGGATCGGCGACGGCCGTGAGGTCGCGATGTCGAACAGCGCGCGCCCGCCCGGCACCGAACCGGTGAACGACGCCGCCTGGATCCGCGGGTCCTTCAACGCGGTCACGCCGTTCTGCTGGCCGTAGATGACCGCGAAGATCCCTTCCGGCGCACCGGCCTTGACCAGTGCCTCACGCAGGACTTCGCCGGTGCGGGCGGACAGCTCCGGGTGCCCGGAGTGCGCCTTGAGCACCACCGGGCAACCGGCGGCGAGTGCCGACGCGGTGTCGCCGCCCGCGACGCTGAAGGCGAACGGGAAGTTGCTGGCGGCGAACACCAGCACCGGCCCGATCGGGGTGAGCAGCCGCCGGATGTCCGGACGCGGCCCCATCGGCCAAGCGGCGTCCGCGTGGTCGACAGTGGCGCCGAGGAACGCACCGTCGGCGAGCACCTCGCCGAACAGACGCAACTGGAACGTCGTGCGCTTCAGCTCGCCCTGCAATCGCGGGGAGGCCGGGAGATGTGTCTCCTGGTTGGCCAGCGCGATCAGCTCGTCGGCGGACGCGTCGAGGGCGTCCGCGGCCGCGTTCAGCCATTCGGCCCGCTGGGCTGGGGTCGCGGCCGCCGCCGTGCCTGCCGCGGCGGCGGCCGCGAGGATCTGTTCGAGCGTGGCGGGATCTGTTGCCTGGCTCATGATTTCTTGCTTCTCCTAGAGTTCCTGTGCGGCGCTGACGGCGGCGATGAGATCCGCCCAGCGCCCCGGGCCTGCCAGTCCGAGGTGGTACAGGTGCAGTTCGGTGGCACCTGCCTTGCCGAGTTCGGTGGTGTACGCCTCGATGTCGGGCACCGGGCTCGCCGCCACCGCGGTGATGTAACTGCCGACGGCGACCTTGCGCGGCAGTTTCGCCCGCGCCGTCGCGACGGACTCCCGGCTGGCGTGTCCGGGTACCCAGTTCTGGAGCACCACCGCGTCGACGTCCTCGGGGACAGACGGCGTCAGCCCTGGCAGCGCACCGGTGACCCACGGGTCCATCGCGCCGTGGAGCACGATCCTGGGCCCGGACGGGATCCTCGCGAGCACCTCACGCCGGAGCGCGTCCGTCGCCTTCTGCCGCGTGTCGAGCAGGACCTGCCGCAGGGTGGGCAGGATCTTGTCCTCGGTGGCGCGGAGGTCGCCGCTGTCGATCAGCCGCCGGACCTCGGCACGCAGCTTGTCCAGCGCCTTCGCCGGATCCTTGCCGGCCGCGGCCCAGGACTCCAGGCAGGCGTCGCAGCAGCAGACCGACAGCAGCCGCGCCACGGCGGGCGACCAGACGCCGTCGGTCTTCTCGTGCTGATGCTGGTGGATGGCGCCGAGCGGGCCGCACGCCTCCAGGACGACCGAGGCGAAGTCGAGCCCCACGAGGCTCTCCGCGGTCACGTTCGCCGCGTACTCGCGGACCTCCTCCTGCCCGGGGCACAGCGCCCACGGGTACCGCTCGCCGAAGCAGTTGCGCACGGTGAAATCGGGGAATTCCGTGCCCAGCTGCGAGTTGTGCGTCAGCACGAGCCACGCCGCGGCCGGGATCCCCGCCTCGTTCAGCAGCCGGACGGCGTCGCCCGCGCTGTCGCGGCTCTCGACCCAGTCCGGTTCGGCGGGCCGCAGCTCGCCCCAGGCCTCCTCACGCACCGGCCGGTACAGCGCCGCGTGGCGCGCGACGACCGAGGTGCGGTCCGGCGACCAGGGCGTCGCCGCGCGGGCGCTGTGGTACGACACGGCGACGGCGACCTCGTCGACGCCGAGTTCCCGTACGCGCTCGACGAACCCTGGGTCGTCGACGACGTCCCAGGGGTAGGCGTATCCGGTGACCTTCACCCCGTCACCACCGCGCCGTGTTCGGTTCGAAGTCTCCGGCGAACTTCCGCATATAGGTCACGTCATCCCGTTTGGTCTGTCCACTTCGGACATAGTCTTCATGGGCCCGCGCCAGCGCGTCGGGGTCGAGTTCGACCCCGAGCCCCGGCTTGTCGGGCACCGCGACCGCACCGTCGACGAACTCCAGCGCACCCGGGGCGATGACGTCGGCCGTCTTCCACGGCCAGTGGGTGTCGCAGGCGTAGGTCAGGTGCGGCGTCGCCGCGGCCACGTGCACCATAGCGGCCAGACTGATCCCGAGATGACTGTTCGAATGCATGGAAAGCCCCACGTCGAAGCATTCCGCCGTGGTGGAGAGGGCTTGCGTGTCCCGCAGGCCACCCCAGTAATGATGGTCCGAAAGTATTACGCCGACCGCTCGCTGCCGGAACGCGGGCTCGATGTCGGCGAAGCGCACGACGCACATGTTCGTGGCCAGCGGCATGCTCGCCCGCTCGGCGACCCGCGCCATGCCCTCGATGCCCGGCGTCGGGTCTTCGAGGTACTCCAGGACGCCGTCGAGTTCTTCGGCGACCCGGATGCCCGTATCGACGGTCCAAGCCGCGTTCGGATCGATCCGCAGCGGATGGTCCGGGAACGCCTCGGCCAGCGCGCGGATGCCGTCCATCTCCTGATCCGGCTCGAAGGCACCGCCCTTGAGCTTGATGGAGGAGAAGCCGTACTCCTCGACCATGCGCCGTGCCTCGCCGACGAGTGCCTCCGGCGTGGTCACCTCGCCCCACGAGTCCTCTTCGGCGCCGATGTGGGCGCCGAACTTGTAGAACAGGTAGGCGGAGAAGTCGACGGCGTCGCGCGCCTTGCCGCCGAGCAGGTCCACGACCGGCCTGCCGAGGTAGTGGCCCTGCGCGTCGAGCGCGGCCACCTCGAACAGCGAGTACACGCTGGCGACCGTCTTGCTGACGGAGAACCCGCCGGTGAGCCCGTGTGCGTCGGCGAAAACGACTTCGCCCAGTGTGGTGGCGACCTTCCGGCGCAGGCCGGGCAGGTCGAACACGTCCTGTCCCTTGAGTTCCGGCAGTACCTTCCGGACCTGCTCGAGGAACGCGAGGTCACCGTAGGACTCGCCGAGGCCGACCACACCGTCCTCGCAGATCAGCTGGACGACGCCGCGCAGCGCGAAGGGCTCGTGCACTCCCATCGCGTTGAGCAGGGGCGGGTCGGCGAAGGCGACCGGGGTCAGGACGACGTCGAGAACCTTCATCTTCAGGCACCGGCCCCGACGGACTTGAGGACGGCGAACCCGTCGTCGACGATCTTCTCCAGCCGGGCGATCTGGTCGGCGGTGGGCTCGACCAGCGGCGGCCGGACCGAGCCGACCTTGTCGCCGCGCGACCGCGCCGCGGCCTTGACCAGCGACACGGCGAAGCCCTGTCCTTCGTCCCGCAGGGCCACCAGCGGCAGGTAGAACCCGGCGAGCAACGCCTCCATGACGGCGTCGTCGTTCTCCGCGAGCGCGCGGTGGAAGCGGGCCGCGATCTCTGGGGCGAAGCAGTGCACGGCCGAGGAATACCGCGCCACACCGATGGCGGCGTACGCGCGCGCGGAGACCTCGGCGGTGGGAAGACCGTTGAAGAACAGGAAATCCCGGGCCCGGTCGCTGTCGACGGAGCGGATCGTGGTGATGATCCGGCTCATCAGCTCGACATCGCCGAAACCGTCCTTGAGACCGACCACCGACGGGATGTCGAGGAGTTCCACCGCCGAGTTCGGGGTGAACACCCCGTTGGCACGGTGGTAGACGATCACCGGGATCGAGGAATCCCCGACGGCGTACCGGACGTGGTCGACCAGCCCGGACGGCGGGCCGGTGACCAGGTAGGGCGGCAGGAGGAGGACGCCGTCCGCGCCGCCCGCCTCCGCCGCCGCGATCCCGGCACGGGCCGATGCCGCGCCGCCGCCGGCCCCGACCCATACGGGCACGCGCCCGGCGACGACCTCGCGAGCCTTACGCAGGATCGCTGCGTGCTCGTCCGGGGACAGCGAGCTGAATTCGCCTGTACCGCAGGCGACGAACAGCGCGCCGGCTCCGGCGGCCACGTGGCTCTCGACGTTTTCCGCGAACGCGTCGAGGTTCAGTTCCAGCCCCTCGGTGAAGGGTGTCAAGGGGAACGCCAGGAGGCCGTCGAGTTCGATCTTGGGCTGTGCCATGGATTTCTCTTTCGTTCTTTGTGGTTGGTCCCGGGTACGGGCCCGGTCAGGCGGGCACGGTGGTGCCGTCCTGCGACTTGCTGGGTGTGAGGTCGTCGTCACGGTCGATCGTGTCGATGATCTCGTCGGTGGTGGCCTTGCGCTCGGGCATGAGGTAGCCGAGCCCGATGAACAGCGCCAGCGAGACCAGGATCGGGGTGGACACGGTGACCGCGAGGGTGGCGTTGTAGCCGTAGTAAGCGATCGCGTAGGCGATGAGACCGCCCGCCCACGAGATCAGCGCCGCGCGGGAGCCGGAGCGGCGGAACGCCGGGAGCATGCCCAGCAGCAACGGTACCGAGATCGGGCCCATCAGCGCCGCGACCCACAACACCACGATACCGAGCACACCGCCGAGTTTCTCGGCCTGCGTGGCGACCGCCATGGTCAGCACGACGAAGACCACCGTCGAAACGCGCGCGGCGAGCAGTCCCTGCGATTCGGTGAAGCTGCGGGCCTTCTTCCACAGCACCGGCATCATGTCGCGGGTGATGACCGCGGAGATCGCGTTGGCGTCCGAGGACACCATCGCCATGGTGTGCGAGAAGATCCCGGCCAGCACCAGTCCGACCAGACCCGGCGGGAGGAACGTCGTGGTCATGATCGCGTAGGCGTTGTTGGGGTTGTCGATGTCCGGGATCAGCAACGGGGCGGCGAACATCGGGAACATCATCACCAGCGGCCACACCAGGTACAGGATCGAAGACAGCCGCGCGCTGCGCCGGGCTTCGAACGTGTTCGGCGCGGCCATGTAGCGCTGCGCCAGGTTCCACATACCGCCGTTGTACTCCAGCGTCTTCACCAGCACGTAGACGAGCAACACGACCGTGGTGAACTTCGAGGTGGTCGGGTTCAGGTGGGCGGGCGGGAGGTCTCCCCACACGGTCCACAGGCCGGAGACGCCGCCGAGCTTGTCCAGCACGACCCACAGCATCACGATCGCCGCGATGGCCTGGATGACGAACTGGCCGAAGTCGGTGAGCGCGTCGGCCCAGAGACCGCCGACGGTGCAGTAGATCAGCGTGATCGAACCGGTGATGATGATGCCCCAGGTGTAGGGCACGCCCGCGAAGACGTTGAGGATCGTCGCGACCGCGAACCACTTGGCCGCGATGTCGAAGATCTTCAGGAGGCTGCCGCTCCAGGCCAATGCCTGCTGGGTGGGCACGTTGAAGCGCTTCGCCAGGTATTCCAGCGGTGAGGAGACGTCCAGCTTCGAACGCAGGCGGTTCCATCGGGCGGCGAACAGCCAGCTGCCGATACCCACGCCGATACCGATACTCGCCATGCCCCAGAAGTAGACCGTGATGCCGTCGGTGTACGCGACGCCCGCGTACGCGACGAAGAGCACCGCGCTGTAGCCGGACATGTGGTGGGAGATCCCGGCCAGCCACCACGGCATCTTCCCGCCGGCGGTGAAGAAGTCACTGACCGTGTTGACCCGGCTGTGCGACCACAGGCCGATCACCACCATCAGCACGAAATACGCGGACACCATGATCCAGTCCAGCAAATGCACCGCTGACTCCTTTCCGCGTCCACGGCGATGTGACCCAGCCCGACCTGTTCACATCCATGAACGGAGTCTGTTATAGTGATTATGTTCATCCATAAGAACGCTGTTCGGGACGCTAATATGGCCGAGGTCACAAGTCAACGGCCGGATGGAGGAGTGCGGATGCCACAGCAGGAAGCCGCTGTCACGGTGGCGAACGGCGCGTCCGCCGCACCCGAGCCCGCCGGGGTCAAGTCGGCACGGCGGGCGATCGACCTCATCGAGACCTTCGCCGCGAACGACGTCTGGCTTTCGCTGTCGGATCTCCACGCACGGACCGGTTTTCCCAGGTCGAGCCTGCACGGCCTGCTCCGCACCCTGCTCGAAGCGGGCTGGCTGGAAGTGGACACCAACACCGCCCGCTACCGCCTCGGCGTCCGCGCGCTGATCTGCGGCACCGCGTACCTCGACCGCGACCCGGTCGTCCCGTTCGCGACCGAGGCACTGGAACGGATCCGGGAGAAGACCGGCTTCACCGCGCATTTCGCGCGCCGTGAGGGCACCGACGTCGTCTACCTGGAGACCCGCGAATCACGGCACTCGACGCACCTCGTCTCCCGCGTCGGCCGCACCCTGCCCACCCACGCGACAGCGCTGGGGAAGGCTTTACTGGCCGAACTGACACACGACGAGATCGACGGACTCCTCACCGGGGAGTTGTCGGCGCTGACCCCGAACACCATCACCTCGGCCGAGTCGCTGCACGCCGAATGCGCGAAGACTCGCGAGCGCGGCTACGCGTCGGAAATCGAGGAAGGCAGCCTCGGCGTCCGGTGCGTCGCGGCCGTGATCCCGTACCGCATCCCCGGCACGGACGCGATCAGTTGCTCCATGCCGGTCACCGAAGTCACCGACGCGGACGCCGCACGCGTCGGCGAACTCCTCGCCGAAATCACCGCGGAACTCGGCCAGCAACTGCGCCGCGCCGGTATCCGCTGATCTTTCCCGTTTCTTCCACTGACAAGGGGTACTCATGGCAGACCAGCGCGTCCTGATCACCGGCTCGGCGGGCATCGTCGGCACCCTGATGCGGCCGCGGCTGCGCCGCTCCGGGCGGGTGCTGCGACTGCTCGACCTGGCCGCGCAGCCCGAAGCCGCGGGCGGCGAGGACGTCGAGCTGATCATCGGGTCGGTGACCGACCCGGAGGCGATGGCCAAGGCGTGCGCCGGTGTCGACGCGGTGATCCACCTCGGCGGGCACAGCCGCGAGAACTCGTGGGAAGCCACGCTCGACGTCAACATCAACGGCACCCACACCGTCCTCGAAGCCGCGCGGGCGGCCGGTGTACCGCGGGTGATCCTGGCTTCCAGCAACCATTCCGTCGGTTTCCGCCGCAACGACGAGGCAGGCGAGAACGGCCTCCCCGCCGACTCCACCCCCCGCCCCGACACCTACTACGGCGTCAGCAAAGCGGCCATCGAAGCACTCGGCAGCCTGTACCACTCGCGGTTCGGCATGGACGTGATCGTCATCCGGATCGGCTCATGTTTCGAAGACCCGCTCGTCCTCGGCCCGCGCGGCCTGACGACCTGGCTCTCCCCCGACGACGGCGCCCGCCTGTTCGAGGCGTGCCTGAGCTACCCCTCCCCCGGCTACCGGCTGATCTGGGGCGTCTCCGACAACACACGCCGGATCTACTCGCTCGCCGAAGCCGAGGAACTGGGCTACAAGTCGCTCGACAACGCGGAGACCTACGCCGATCAGCTGGCGGACAAGCCGGCGCCGACCGGTGCGGCGGCGGAGTACGTCGGCGGGCCGTTCTGCACCGCTCCGCTGGGGGCCTACAACCCGCTCTGAGTCCTGCTCGTGTCGGCGGGTCAGCAGACTCACGGCGCCACGGGTCCGGCGCTGTTCCGGGTGCGCGAAGGGGACTTTCCCTGCGTGTCATGCGGGGAAAGTCCCCTTCGCACCATCTAATCCCCCGGGTGCTGATCTGGGTGTCGCGAAAGCCACTTTCGGGACATCAGGTGTCCCGAATGTGGCTTTCGCGACATGCCCGGTGCATGTGGTGTTATTCCTCAACAACTCGAAACGTCACTCACGACCGACGGCCGTTGAAGCACAGGCCTCGGTGACCTTCCCGTCGGCGAGTTTCGGCCACG
This sequence comes from Amycolatopsis sp. cmx-11-12, assembly GCF_046269425.1. Lineage (NCBI taxonomy): Bacteria > Bacillati > Actinomycetota > Actinomycetes > Pseudonocardiales > Pseudonocardiaceae > Amycolatopsis > Amycolatopsis sp. cmx-11-12. The sequence continues at coordinate 88,409 of NZ_JADNQM010000028.1, forward strand.
CTCGCGTCGTTTCCCGCGCCGTCAGCACACCGACACCGGCCGAGAGCACCGCCAGCACCCCGAAACCCCACGGTGGCAGCAACGTCGCCCCGTCGGGGTGGGTGCTCACCACGAGCCATGTCGAGGCGGCGGCCGCGACCGCGACGTACGAAATCGGCCACGCGGCCGCCGCCCCGAGCACCAACGGCCAGGTGAAGTACCAGGGAAACGCCACCGGCGCGAGCACGACCGCCGCCAGCAGCGCCACCGCCGCCGCGCGGACCGCGGCCGCGCCACCCGCCCGGCAGCGCCACCACAGCCACGTCACCAGACCGGCGAGAACGGCCCAGCCGGCGATCCGGCAAACCGCGACGGCATCCACGGAGCCGGGCAACACCGCCCTGCCGATCTTCCCGAGCGCGGTCGGGATCGACAGCCAGGGTTCCAGCTTCGAATTCCCGCCCAGCGCCCGAATCCAGCCGAGATCGACCCCGGCGACGACGGTGCACATCCCGAACGTGACGACCACAATGGACACAGCCGCCGCGAAGACGACGAAGAAGCCACGTCTGTCCGATCGCCGTGCCGCCCACACCCATACCAGGAACGGCAACGCCAGAGCCGCTGGAGCCTTCACCGCGGCGGCCAGCGCGACCAACGCGAACCCGAACCCGGGCGCGCGGGTGAGCACGAGCGCCGTGCCGGCTGCGAGCAGTCCCACCATCAGCAAGTCGTTGTGCCCGCCCGCGACCACGCAGAGCACCATCAGCGGATTCGCCACCGTCATCCACAGCGCGCGTTCCGGCCGGGCACCGAGATACCGGCACAGGACAGGCAAAGCGGCACAGAGCAGCGCCAACCCGGCCACCATCGCCAGCCGGGTCAGAAAAACACCGAGGACCACGTTCTCCCCGGTCACGGCGAGCACGCTCTTCACGATCAGGATGTGCAGCGGCCCGTACGGCGACGAAATGTACGACCAGTCCCCGGCGGCCTTGTCGGTGATCGGGCCGGGAACCTCGGCGGGAACGTGCGTGTACGGGTCGAGGCCCGCCTGCGCCACCGAACCCTGCGCGAGGTAGGTGTACAGATCCGTGCTGAACAACGGCGGCGCGAACAGCAGCGGAACGCACCACAGCCAGGCCGCCCCGGTGACCTCGCGCGCACTCGTCGAGTGTCCTAACCGGACCCAAGCGACCAGCAGCAGAGCGAGGCCGAGGTAAAGCACGGCGGTGAAGAGCGTCCGGCCGTGCCCGAACGCGCCGAGCGAAACCAGGACGGACCCGCCCAGTCCCGCGGTGGCCGCGTTCTTTCCGAGGAAGATCATGCGGCAGGTCTAATCGAACGGTGATCTCGGGCCGTTAAGATCGGCTTTTATCGGGCCTTTATCCGTCCGGCGTTCTACTGAGGCTCGTGGGGAATGGTTGATGCGCGTACTCGTGGCCGAAGACGAGCGGATGCTGGCGGACTCCATCACGGAAGGCCTGCGGCACCTGGGCATGGCGGTGGACGTCTGCTACGACGGTGATGCCGCGCTCGAACGCGTCGCGGTCCACCGGTACGACGTCGTGCTGCTCGACCGCGACCTGCCGCTGGTGCACGGCGACGAGGTCTGCCGGAAGATCACCGAGGGCGACGGGGAGACCCGCGTGCTGATGCTCACGGCCGCGGCGGGCATCCGCGATCGTGTCGACGGGCTCGGCCTCGGCGCGGACGACTACCTCACCAAGCCGTTCGCCTTCGCCGAACTCGTCGCCCGGGTGCACGCGCTGGCCCGGCGAGCCCGGCCGGCACTGCCACCGGTGCTCGACCGAGCAGGCGTCGAACTAGACCCGGCCAAACGGTTCGCGTCCCGTGACGGTCGGCCGTTGACCCTGTCCCCCAAGGAATTCGCCGTCCTGGAAGTGTTGCTGCGGGCCGAGGGACGGGTCGTCAGCCCGGAAGAACTGCTGGAGAAGGCATGGGACGAGCACGCCGACCCGTTCACGAACACGGTGCGGGTCACGGTGATGACGTTGCGGAAGAAGCTCGGCACGCCGCAGGTGATCCACACCGTTCCCGGGGCGGGCTACCGTCTGGGCGGCTGAGGCGGGCGCGGGCGTCAGTACGCGGCCGCGTCGAGCTGGTTCTCATCGGTGCCCTGCTCGCACTCCTGCTGCTGACCTACCCGCTCGCCAAGGCGGCGGGCATGGTGCTCGGGACGTTCGTGGACCACGACTTCTGCCCGAAGGGCACCGGCTGCGCCGACACGGCGGGCGGGCTCTGGTGGACCCTGCCGATCGTCGCGGTGACCGTGCTCATGATCTCGATACGGCGTCCGGTGGCGTCGTGGGTCCTGCGGCCGTTGCCCGATCTCACCGCCACCGTCGAGCAGCTGGGGCCGCAGAACCTCGGCCAGCGCATGCCGCTGGAGCAGACCGACGGCGAAGTGCGGGCGCTGGCCGACGCGGTGAACAGGATGCTCGACCGGGTGGCGCTCGGTTTCGAGGGACAACGCCGATTCGCGGCGAACGCGTCGCACGAGCTGCGTACGCCGCTCGCTGTGCAGCGGACGCTCGCCGAGGTCGCGATGGTCACCGGTGGAGGCGACGACGTGCAGCGGCTGGCGGCGCAGCTGCTGGTGGTCAACGAGCGCAACGAGCAGCTGATCGAGGGACTGCTCGTACTGGCCGAGGCGGACCGGGGGCTGCCCGGCACCGTGCCGGTGCGGCTGGACGAACTCGTGGACTCGGTGCTCGCACGGTTCGACGAGCGGCTGGCCGAGCACGAGCTGACCCTGCGCCGTGATGTCGCCGAGCGCACCGTGTCCGGGGAGGCCATCCTGCTGGAGCGGCTGATCGCCAATCTGGTGCACAACGCGATCAAGTACAACCGGCCGGGCGGCTGGGTCGAAGTGGCCGTCGGCGACGAACCCGCGCTGAGCGTGCGCAACTCCGGCGAGCGGGTGCCGTCCGAGTCGGTCGGCACGCTGTTCCAGCCGTTCCGCCGTCTGACCACCGATCGCACGAACCACCGCGACGGCGCCGGTCTCGGACTGTCCATAGTGCACTCGATCGCCACCGCACACCACGGCCGGGTGTCCGCCGTTCCCGGCGAGGACGGTGGCCTGCGGGTCGACGTGATCCTGCCCTGACCCCCTCGCTCGCCGGGTCCTCGGATGCTATGAACGGCCCGTTACTTGCAAATTTTGCAAGTAACGGGCCGTTCATAGCACCGGTCAGCCCACCGCGATGGACTGGAACTTCACCGGGATCTTCGGCGGCCCAGTCCCGTCACCGGAACCCTTGGAGTCGTCCGCTCCGCCACGCGCGACCTTGTCCAGCACCTGCAGTCCCTCGTCCGAGATGCTCCCGAACACCGTGTACTCCGGCGGCAGTTCGGCTTCGCCGAAGACCATGAAGAACTGGCTGCCGCCCGAGTCCGGCGCCTGTGTCTTCGCCATGGCGAGGAGCCCGCGGCCGTACTTGAGTTCCGGGAAGACCTCGTCCGGGATGGTGTACCCCGGCCCGCCCATGCCATTGCCCGCCGGGTCGCCGCACTGGAGCATCTGGAGCCCCGAAGTGCCGAGCCGGTGGCACGAGGTGCCGTCGTAGTAACCCTGCTGCGCCAGCGAAAGGAAGTTCGCCACGGTGCACGGCGCGAGCCCGCGGTCCAGTGTCAGCCCGATGTCACCCGCGGTCGTCTTGACCGTGGCCGCCGTCGTACCGGACGCCGGGGTCGGGCCCGCCGCGGGCGGGGTGGCCTTCTTCGGCACCTCGCCGCTGGAGCTCGCCGGATACGCGCAGTCGGCCGGATCCGCCAACGGCGTGGTGCGCTTCGGCAGCGGGAGCCGGTCCGCGGGGATCTGAACCGGGCTCTGCGTCGCCGTCTCCTGGGCACTCGACGTCGGAGCCTGCGACGAGGACGCGACCGGGCTCTCGCCCTTCGAGTCCGACAGGAAGAACCCCGGCGCCACGAATCCGGTGATCGCCACGACGGCCACCACCACGACGAGTCCCAGCACACCCAGGCCGACCCAGAGCGCCGTCTTGTTCGATGACGGCGGCGGCTGTTGCGGTGCGCCGTACCAGCCCTGTTGCTGGTACGGCTGCTGCGGATAGGGCTGCTGCGGGTAAGGCTGCCCCTGCGGAGACCCGGGGTCGGGCACCTGGCCTTCGGGCTCGCCCGACTGCGGCGGCTGGGACATCTGTGCTCCTGTCATCCGGTGGAGGAAGTGCAGAAACACTCTCATGAACTATCGGCGCGGCGTCACGGCATCCCCCACGGCGTGCCGTCCCCGTTCGGTGTGACCGGCCGGACTTCCAGGTCGGGCCGGTCGCCCGCGCGGTGCACGACGGCCTCTTCTCCGCGCCGCAAGTCGATCTGGACGTCTCCGTTCGCCAGCCGCCGCCAGCGTTTCGGCCTGCCCCATCGGTCGCGGACGGTCAGCTCTCCCGCCAGGTCCGTCCTCAGCACACACGGCGCCCCCGCCTCGCTGACGACCTTGACCCAGCGCGTCTTCCCGCCCTGCCGGGAGGCGCTGAGCAGGAACGCGCCCTCCGTCCGGAAGTCACGCAGCGCGGCGTCCGCCCACTTGGCGGGTACGGCCGGGAAGAGCCGGATGACCCCGCCCCAGCTCTGCACGAGCATGTCGTGCAGCGACTGCGCCGCCGAGAGCGGTGTTTCGATGACCGGGCCGGACTCCTTGTACATCGTGTTCGGCTGGATGTAGCGCCGCTGCAGTTCGCCGAGGTAGAACTCCGCCTTGTCCCCGCGCAGCATCTGCGCCGACATCGACGCGGCGCCGGTGAACGTGTAGCCCTGCAACGCGCCTTCGAAGCCCACCCAGTGATCGAGCGAGGTTTCGATGACGTGCCGGTGCTCCGGCCGCTCCCAGGTGATCTCGTACAGCGGATACACCTGCAGCAGATGCGAATAGTGCCGATGCGACTTCGCGAACGGCACCCCCGCGCCGATCATGTAGCCGTTGGCGTCGACGGGATACGGGACCAGCGTGGCCAGGACTTCCCGCCACCGCCGGGCGAGCGGATCGTCGATCCGCAGCTCCGCCGCCGACTCCAGCAGGGTCTTGCACCCCCAGCGGATCAGCGCGAGGTCGTAGTTGCAGTCGGGGGCGTTGACGCCGTATTCCGGGGAGAACGTCGCCGGAAGGTGCAGCTTCCCGTCCGTGCCGGGCATGAGGAAGTGCAGGTAGTAGTTGATCGCCTTGCGCAGCAACGGGAACAGGGTGTCCCGCAGCAGTCGTCGGTCCATCGTGTGCCGGTAGGACAGCCAGACGTTGTGCAGCGCCCAGGTCAGGTTGCCGACCTCCGGGGTCGGCGACTCCTTACCGGGGATCCCGACCGGGAACCCGGCGTTCGTCCCGGTCGCCCCGTTGAGCAGGTTCATGTCGGTCGTGCGCGGGATGCCCGCCGAATTGTGCTGGTACGGCTCGGCGACCTGGCTCGTCAGGTTCGCGCGGTACTTGCCGAGCGCGTGGCTGACGGCGTCCAGTTCGAGGTGGTTCGAGCCGTGGATGAGCCAGTACTCCAGCTGGACGTTGAGGTTCCACCACGTCGCGGGCCACGGGGTCGGTTCGAGCCACGGTCCGCAGGTCGCCATCACCGGCGCTTCCTTACGCGCGGCCGAAGCGATCTTGTACAGCTGGATCCAGTAGAAGCTCTGGAGCCGAGTGTCCGGAATGGACAGGAAGCCGTGCCGGTAGTAGTCGTGCCACCAGCGGCGATGCTCGGACGTCAGCGCGCCGAACGGCTCGGCGCGGCGAACCGTCTTCAACGCCTCACGCGCCGCTGTCCGCTTCGGATACGACCAGGCCACGGACGTGTACAGCGTGCGTTTCGATCCCCGGGTGACCTCGCGCCACGCCGTCACGTGCTCGCCGCCCGCCAGCAGGCTCTGCACGGAAAGCCTGCTGTCACCACTGGTTTCCAGCGTCGCGGGCGGGTTGGCGACGTATCCGGCGGGCGGCGGCTTCCCAAACTTCGGATCCGTTCTCGGGCTCACCGCCTCGGCCGGATGGAAGACCCATTGGAAGCCGCGCTCACCCTCGGTCGGCTCGATCTCGACGGCCAGCAGCGACTGTCCGGTGTGGACGATCGCCCGCAGCGAAAGGCTACCCGCGGCGGTGGTGATCGTGCCCCTGAGTTCGGCGTTCCACAGGTCCATCCGCCAGTCGATCCCGGTGATGGCGCCGACCGGTTCGAGGGTGAAATGTCCGATCGGCAACCGTGCGAGACCGAACAGCGACCCGAATTCGGGCCGGTGGTCCTGGACCTCACTGTGCTGGACGTTGAAGCGGACGGCGTTCCGGCCCGGTTCGGCGTAGATGCCCGAACCGAGGAATCCGTTGCCCAGAAACGGGCCCTCATACCAAGTCTTCGGCATCCTCCGCCACAGCATGTCGGCGGAGCCGAGGAAGCCGGGCCAGTCGACACCGCCGAGCTGGAAGTCGTTCTCCACCGCCGAAGCGGACGGCGCGAACCCGGCCGCCGCGACGCCTGCCAGCGCGCCGCCGAGCACCGTCCTGCGAGTGATGTCCATCCTTCAGCCCTCCTGGTCGAGTCCCCATGCAGGCGTTTCCCGGTCGCCGGGCACGTCGCGCGGCTCCAAGGCCGGACGTGCGCCACGTCGGGTGACGACGGCCGTCCCACCGCGGCCGAGCCGGATCGAGATCGTTCCCGGACCTTCGGCCCGCCACGGGAGTTGCCGTCCGCGCGCGTCGCGGACCTCGATGGGGCCCGGGATCCCGTGCTGAAGGGTGAGCGGCTCCCCCGCCTCGCTGTGAACGCGGATCCATTCGGTCGCCCCGTGCCGGCGGGAGGCGTCGACGAGGAAGGCACCCTCCGCGCGCAGGCTCTCGAACGACGCGTCCCGCCAGGTCGACGACACCGACGGGAAGACCTTCAGCACGCCGTGGTCACCTTGCAGGAGCATGTCCACAACGGACTGTGCGGCGGTGATGGGGCTCTCGATCGCGAGGTTCGCGCCCTCGCGGTACATCGTGTTGGGCGTCAGCTGGGTGTTGGCCACGACCGTCCCGTCGAGGAAGATCTTCAAGTAGCGCAAGGCTTCCTCGGGCGCGTCCATCACCGAACTCATCGACGACGCCGCCGCGAAGCTGTAGCCGTGCCATTTGTCCTGGATACTCGACCAGTGCGCGAAGGTGCGGCGCATGATGTCTCGGTCGCCGGGACGATCCCAGAGCTTCTCGCGCAGCGGATAAAGCCAGAGCAGATGCGAGAAGTGCCGATGTGATTCGGCCAGTGGAACACCGTCACCGATCAGCACTCCTCGATCGGGATCCTGGTGATACGGCACCAGTTTCTCGCCGATCTCCCGCCAGGCGGGCACCCGCGGGTCGTCGATGCGCAGCTTGGCCGCAGATTCGACGAGCGTGCGCGCGGCCCAGCGGATCAGTGAGAGGTCGTACGTGCAGTCGGCCGCGTCGGCGTATTCGGGTGACCGCGTCATCGGCAGGTGCAGGGAACCATCCGGTCCGGTGGCGAGGAAGTGACGGTAGTAGTTGAGCGCTTTGGCGAGTGTCGGGTAAAGGACGTCGCGCAAGATACGGACGTCCATGCTGTGCCGGTACGCGAGCCAGACGTTGTGCAGGCCCCAGATCAGGTTGCCGGTCTGGTCGTTCTTCGTGGCCGGGCCGGGAATTCCGACCGCGCGGGTGCCGCCGGGCCGCAGCCGCCAGTCGCCCGGATGCGAAAGGGCGTAGGTGTCGCCGTCCCGGTAAGCGGGAGGGACCGAGAGTTCGAGGTTGGCGTGGTCGCGGCGGAAGGTCGCGGTGACGGCGTCGAGTTCGGGATGGTTGCTGCTGTTGACGATCGGGTACGTGACCTGGACGTTCAGGTTCCACCACACCGCCGTCCAGCTGTTCCCGACCTCCGGGAACCACGGCCCCCATTCGGCGACGACCGGCCCGTTCGCGCGGGTGGCGCACGCGGTCTTGTACAACTGGATCCAGTAGAATCGTTGGACGCGTTTGTCCGGAATGGACACGAAACTGCGCCGGTAGAAGGCGTTCCACCAGCGCCGATGATCGGCGACGAGCACATCCGGATTCACAGCCGACGCGCGCTGGACCCTCGTGATCGCCTCGGCCGTGTGAGTCGGCTTGGGAAAGCCGTACGCGACCGTGGCCGCCAGGAGCCGACGCGTGCCGATGGTCCGCTCACGCCAAGCCGTCGTGTACCCGCCGCCCGCGTGCAACGGCTGCTCGCAATACCGGACCGCGCCCGCACTGGCGAGCTTCGGAGCGGGATTGGCCGTGTACTCCGGCGGTTTGCGGATCGTCCGGGTCGTCGCCGACTCGAGCGGCGTGAATCCCCAGTCCGAGGCCGCCTCTCCGGTGATCGAGACGAGCAGGAGGTCCTGATCGTTGTGGACCAGCGCGGAGAACCGCGCCGACCCCTGGGTCGTGGTGATCGTGCCGCCGAGTTCGGCGTTGTACAGGTCGAGATGCCAATCCACCGCCGTGATCGCGCCGGCGAAGGTGAGGGTGAGGTAGCCGATCGGGAGCCGCGAATACCCGATGCCCGCTTCCCACTGTCCGCGCTGGTCCTGGACCTGGGAATGACTGAGCATCACCTTGAGGACGTTCGGCTGGGCACCCGCGTAGAACTGGACGCCGAGGAAGCCGTTGGCGAGGAACGGCCCCTCCTGCCAGTTCCTCGGCAGCCGCTTCCAGACCATGCGCGCGTCGTCGACGATCCGGCGATGGACGTCCTGCCCGGCCAGTGCCGGAGGCGCCCCTTGAGCCCAAAGCCCACCGAGCGCCGCAGCCCCCGCCGCGACCCTCAGCATCGATCGCCTGGATAGCTCGGCCATGGGTCGCCTCCAGATTCATACTACGTTTCCCGCAGATCAAGTCCTGGCGACCGGCATGTTTCCAGAGATAGTCCGACTTTGACCAGGCCGCTCACCCATGCAGCCGTACATACATCCGACCTATCGATAATAGAGTGCGGAGCGGACGGCGTCGTGCGTAGCGTCCGGGGCCATGATCGAGCGTGGAGACGATCCGGCGGACGGCTGGTTCCCCGAGAGCGTGGCCGCGGACTACGACGACCCGGGCGGCGCGAACGCACCCGAAGCGGTGACGCCCGCGGTGGATGTCTTGGCGGAACTGGCCGACGGCCCGGTGCTCGAGTTCGCCGTGGGAACCGGCCGAATCGGCGTACCGCTCGCCGCGCGCGGCGTACAGGTGAGCGGCATCGAGCTGAGCCGTGCCATGGCGGCGCGGATCGCGACCAAGCCGGGCGGCGACGCGATCGACGTCACGATCGGCGACATGACGTCGACGCGGGTGCCAGGCGAGTTCTCGCTGGTCTACCTGGTGTTCAACACGATCAGCAACGTGACCACGCAGGACGCGCAGGTCGAGGTCTTCCGGAACGCGGCCGCACATTTGCGGCCGGGCGGGCTGTTCCTCGTCGAGGTGGGCCTGCCGGATCTGCGCCGCCTGCCACCCGGACAGGACACCGTGCCGTTCACGGTGACACTCGGGTATGTCGGGTTCGACCAGTACGACGTCGTGACGCAGGAATTCACGTCGAACCACGTCACCGTGTCACCGGACGGGACGGGACGTTTCCGGCGCATTCCCTTCCGGTACGCCTGGCCCGCCGAGATGGACCTCATGGCGCGTATCGCCGGGATGCGCCTGAAACACCGCTGGGCGGACTGGGACCGCTCGGCGTTCACGGCCGACAGCACCAAACACGTGTCAGTCTGGGAGAAGGGGCGATCTTTGGCGTAGCTCGGCCGCGTCGTAGGTGGTCACGAGTTCAGCGGCGACCTTCCACGGCTCGGATCGCAAGCGGCTCGGAAGCGTCTGCAACACAAGAATTCCCTCGGCGGCGTACCGACTGTTCCTCTCGAGCGTGCCGGCGTACTGCGTCCGCGCGAAGTGGAAGTCGTACGAGTCGATCTCCCACGCGAGACGGACTTCCCTGAAGTAGCCATCCGGAGTCCCGATGTAGCGGCCACCGGAATCCCTCAATTCGTGATTCCACAGCGGTTCGGGAAGGCCGGTCCGGCGCCAGACCGCCATCGCGTCGATCTCCGCGACCGACCTCGCGCCTCTCAGCACATCACGCAGCACCTCGCGGGGAAGCGCGCTCCCCCGATCGCTACCTTCTTCGAGTTCCCGGATGAGGACCTCGGGCTTCAGACCGCCTCGCTGAACGGCTTCGGTCAGCAACGCCCGGACCGGGTCGCGCGCGGTGAACCTACGACACTCATCGAGAACCGCCCGGACGAGTGGCGCCATCGCCACTCCGCCCACGACCACTGGGCGAGGTATCCGTGTGGTGCGCTCCACGAGCACATATCCCGTGCTGCTGACCTGGCAAGACGCGGGTACCAGCAGATGAATCCGGTCAGTCGCGCTCTTCGGCCCCCGCAGACCGTGACGGCGGCAGGCTTCGATGCCGGTGACGATCGCTTCCGGCCCGCTGTAGAGGAGTGCGCCTTCTACCACCTGACGACGAGTCGGCCGCCCCGAGCCGAGCAGCACTCCGGGCAGCAACCGTTGCCAGGGCTGCCCAGGTCGGCAACGCCGGAAGCAGGTGCTCTTGGAGACACCGAGTTCCACCAGCTGCGCGACAGTGATCACGCCGTCGCGGCTCAGCTTGTAAAGGGCCTCGTGATCGCGAGCCCATTCCCCAGATCGCACCCCAAGATCATCGGAGGCGACCCCCACTCCCCACCAGCCCCACTTCCCCACCTGTGGACAACTCGCCCCACCAACCCCACCAGCCCCACTGTGGACAACTCAACGCATGCGCCCAATGTGGCATTGGGTGCGTTGGGTGCACCCAATGCCACATTGGGCGCACCCGAGTGTCAGGCAACAGGAAGCGGAGGCAGCGCCGGAGCGTCCAGCCAAGCCTCGAAGAAAGCGCCCAGCGAGCGACCAGCGAAGCGTTCAGCGAGCGCGACGAAAGCAGCAGTGGTCACCAAACCGTGCCGGTTCTCCACCGCCCAAGCCTTCACCAGCGGGAAGAACACCGCATCGCCGACGGTACAACGCAAAGCGTGCAACAACAGGCCGCCGCGTTTGTACACCCGCTCGTCGAACATCCGCGAAACGCCGGGGTCGGCGAGGCGTAGATCCGCGGGCTTCAGGTTCATTCGCGCGTGCCACGTCTTCGCCCAGATGTGCGCGCTCTGTCCGCCGGATTCCTCGGACCAGAGCCATTCCGCGTACGTCGCGAAGCCCTCGTTCAGCCAGATGTGCCGCCAGTCGGCGACGGTCAGGCTGTTGCCGAACCATTGGTGCGCCAGTTCGTGCACGACGAGCCGTTCGTGGGTGCGCCTGCCGTCGACGTGATTGGCGCCGAAGATCGACATACCCTGGGCTTCGATCGGGTCGTCGAGGTCGTCGTCGGTGACCACGATGACGTACTCGTCGAAGGGGTACGGCCCGAACAGCCGTTGCAGCGAGTCCATGATCCGGCCCTGCCGCCCGAAATCCCGCTCGAAAGAACGGCGCAGTCGCGGCGGCACGGCGGCCCGTTGCGGGACCGAAGCGAGCACGGAGTCACCGTCGAGGCTGATCCGGTACGCCGAAACCGAAGGCAGCGAGAGCCAGCCGGGTTGCGGACCGGAGACCAGTTCGACGTCGTCATACCGTCCTATTTGGACACTCATCAGGTACGTCGCCGTCGGCTCGGGTCGTTCGAAAACCCACTTCGTGGTGCTCGCGCGCTCGTGCCTCGACACCAGGTTTCCGGTGATGGCCACGAGATACGGCGACGACGTCGTCAGCGCGACGCGGTAGGTCGCCTTGTCCGCCGGATGGTCGTTGCACGGGTACCACGACGGCGCACCGACCGGCTGGCTCGCGACGAGCGAGCCGTCGGTCAGTTCGTCCCAGCCGATGTCGCCCCACAGCCCGGAAAGCGGGCGCGGGTTGCCGACGTAGTGGATCTCCGCCAGGAACTCGCTACCGAGTGGCAGCGACTTCGCCGGCTTCACGTGCAGTTTGTGCCCGCGCCGCGTGTACTTCGCGGGCTTCCCGTTCACCAGCACCCGATTGATCCGGAAGTCGCCGAAGTCGAGTGTGAACCGCGACAGCGCCTGCGTCGCCTCCGCCGTGATGGCGGCGGAGGCCGACAGCCGGTTGGGACCGATCTTGTAGTCCAGCTCCAGATCGTAGTGCCGAACCCGGTAACCGCCGTTACCGTGATGGGGCAGATAGGAGTCGCCGGAGGTGTCCGCGCCGGGCGAGGGCTGCGCGGAGGCCTTCGAAATCACCCGCGAAAGACCCCGCTTCCCATCTTGTCCGGTGGTGAACCCGCGACCGCGATCGACGTCGGCAGGGCGCCACCTGGCAAAAGACCGTCACGGTGAGTGGACAAGGCGCCCTGCCACCGCGATAGCGAGGCCTTCGGCCGGGGCGGGTTCACCCATACGGTCACCATTCCGAACACACCTCAGCTCCGCCGACAGTCCCTTACTTCGTCCAGGCCGAGATGGGATTTCCCAGCCAGCGCGAGTCGGCGGGAACCTCGTCGCCCCGGGTCACCAGTGACCCTGGTCCAACGGTAGTCCGCGCGCCGATGCTCGCGCCAGGCAGCACGATACCGTGCGGCCCGAGCGTCGCTCCCTCGTCCAGGGTCACCGGCGACATCGTCATGATGCGGTCGTGGAAAAGGTGCGTCTGCACGACACAACCGCGGTTGATCGTCGCGCCGTCGCCCAGGCTCACGAGGTCCGATTCGGGCAGCCAGTACGTCTCCAGCCACACACCGCGGCCGATCTTGACGCCCATGGTGCGCAGCCACGCGGGCAGCAGCGGCGTGCCGCCGAGCGACCCGATCAGCCACGGCACGGCGAGTGCCTCGACGAAGGTGTCGGCGAGTTCGTTGCGCCAGACGAACGAACTCCACAAGGGATGGTCGACCGCGCGGAACTTGCCGACCAGCAGCCACTTCATCGCGGTGGCGGTCAGCGCGGCGACGGCACCGGCGGCGAGCAGCAGCGGGCCACCGAGCAGCACCGCGACCAGGAAGCCGTACGTCGAAGCGAGCGCGAAGATCCCGGCGGCGACCAGCACGGTCAGCGCGACGCCGCACATCACCGGCACGATGCGGCACAGTTCGACGAGCGCGCGGGCCGCCTTCAGCCGCAGGGGCGGCGTGTAGGTGCGGCTCGTGTCGGAGTCGCCGACCGACCGGCGGACCGGCAGCGGCGGCATCCCGAGGTACGACGAGCCTTTCTTGGCCTTCAGCGGAGCCGACGACAGCACGCCGACCAGACCGCGTTTGGGCACCGAACGACCGGGCGCGGCCATCCCCGAGTTGCCGAGGAACGCCTGCTTGCCGATCCGCGCGGGCGCGACGTGCAGCCAGCCGTGGCCGAGTTCGTAGGTGGCGACCATGGTGTCGTCCGCCAGGAACGCGCCACTGTCGACCTGGGTCATCTTCGGCAGCGCGAGGACGGTGGACGCCTCGACGTTGCGGCCGACCTTCGCCCCGAGCATCCGGAGCCACACCGGGGTGAACAGGCTGGCGTACAAGGGGAACAGCCCCTCACGCGCCATGCCCATCAGCCGTTCGGTCGCCCAGACCTGCCACGCGACGCGGCCGTGCACGGGGTGGTAACCCTCGACCATGCCGATGCTCAGCGAGCGGACCGCGACGAGCACGAGCAGGGCGTAGCTCAGGAAGTACGCGATGGTCGCGAGCGGCGTGAACAGCAGCGCCTGACCGAGCGCGGCGCCCAGCGAAGGGGCACCGGCGATCGCGTAACCCAGCACCGCGACGGCGGGCAGAGCGGCGACGGCGGGCAGGAGACCCAGCGCGACCGAGGTGGCGCCGTAGACCGAAGACCAGAACCGTGAACGCGGCGGGCGGCTCGACGGCCACTTCAGCGAGTCCTTGGTGGCACGGGCGGCGGGAGCACCGGCCCAGCGCTGTCCGGCTGGCACATTGCCCCGGACGGTCGACCCGGCCATGATCTCCGCGCCCTTGCCGATCCGCGCGCCGGGGAACAGTGTGCTGCGCGCGCCGATCCGCGCGTCGGCGCCGATCCGGATCTTGCCGATGTGCACGAGGTCGCCGTCCACCCAATGCCCGGTCAGGTCGACCTCGGGTTCGACGGCGGCACCGCGGCCGAGCTTCAGCATGCCGGTGACCGGCGGCGGCGAGTGCAGGTCGACGTCCTTGGCGATCCGCGCGCCGAGAGCCCTGGCGTACGTCGTCATCCAGGAAGCGCCCGCGACGCTGTCCGCGCCGCTGAATTCGGCGAGCTTCTCGGCCGCCCACAGTCGCAAGTGGACACTCCCGCCACGCGGGTAGCTGCCGGGACGGACCCCGCGCAGCAGCAGCCGCGCACCGGTCGCGGAGATCGCGATCCGGCCCGCCGGGCTGAACAGCGCGACCCACGCGACGGCGATCCACGCCCAGTGCAGCGTCGGCGCCCAGGCGAAACCGGCCAGCGACAGGATGTTCGACAGCGTCGCGGCGATCGTCGTCCAGCGCAGGCCGACCATGCCCATCAGCGGGATCATCAGCAGCGACTGGATGATCCCGGCCTTGCGCGGGGTCGGCGCGATGTCGCGGCGTTCGGTCTTCTCGCCGCTCAGCGCGTCCAGCAACGTGGCCAGCGCGCCGAGCTTCGGGTTGGCGTAGATGTCGTTCACCGACACCTGCGGATGCCGGGTGCGGATCCGCGCGATCAGCTGCGCGGCGGTCAGGCTGCCGCCGCCGTTGGTGAAGAAGTCGGCCTTCGGGTTGTCCACCGAGACACCGAGGATCTCCGCCCAGCCTTCGGCGAGCCAGCTCTCCGTCGGCGACAGACCCGATTTGGCGGCGTCCACAGTGGACAGTGGCCAGGGCAGCGCGTTGCGGTCGACCTTGCCGGAGGTCCGCGTCGGCAGGTCATCGACCAGCGCCAGCAGCGGGACGAGTGCCGCGGGCAGCTGCTCGCGCAGCCGGGTCGCGGCCTCGTCGTGATCGAACTTCGTCCCTTCGGCGGGCACGACGTACCCGACGAGCACCTGGTTGCCCGCCTTGGTGCGGCGGATCGCGGCGGCGGCGCCCTGCACTCCGGGCAGCGCCTGGAGCGCGGCGTCGACCTCGCCGAGTTCGATGCGGCGGCCGCCGAGCTTGACCTGCTCGTCGAGACGGCCGAGGAACAGCAGCCCCTCCGCTTCGGCACGGACCATGTCGCCGCTGCGGTAGGCGCGGCGCCAGCCCAGCGACGGCAGCGGCGCGAACTTCTCGGCGTCCTTCTCGGGGTCGAGGTAGCGGGCCAGCCCGACACCGCCGATGACCAGCTCGCCGGTCTCCCCCATCGCGACCGGCTCACCCGCCTCGTTGACGACGGCGAGCTGCCAGCCCGCCAGCGGCAGGCCGATCCGGACGGGTCCTTCGCCGGTCATCTGCGCGGCGCAGGCGACGACAGTGGCCTCGGTCGGGCCGTAGGTGTTCCAGACTTCGCGGCCTTCGACGGCGACGCGCTCGGCCAGTTCTGGCGGGCACGCTTCGCCGCCGAAGATCAGCAGACGGACGTCTTCGAGCGCGTCGGCGGGCCACAGCGCGGCCAGCGTCGGAACGGTCGAGACGACGGTGATGCCCTGCGCGACCAGCCACGGGCCGAGGTCGACACCGGTGCGCACCAGCGAACGCGGCGCCGGGACCAGGCAGGCGCCGTGACGCCAGGCGAGCCACATCTCTTCACAGGACGCGTCGAAGGCGACGGACAGGCCCGCGAGGACGCGGTCGCCGGGGCCGATCGGTTCCTCGGTGAGGAAGAGCTGCGCCTCGGCGTCGACGAACGCGGCTGCCGAGGCGTGCGAGACGGCGACGCCCTTCGGCTTACCGGTCGAACCCGAGGTGAAGATGATCCACGCGTCGTCGATCGGCGCGGGAGAGCCCTCGATGCCGCTGGGCGAGCCGAGGACGGTGATCACACCGCCATCGGAGACGACGGCGGCGACGTCGGCCTCGCCGAAGACCAGGTCGGCGCGCTCGTCCGGGTCGTCCGCGTCGACCGGCACATAGGCGGCGCCGATGGACAGGACGGCGAGGATGGCGACGTACAGCTCCGCGGTGCCGGAGGAGATCCGGACGCCCACGCGGTCACCGACGCCGACGCCGTTGGCGGTCAGCTTGCGGCCGTAGGCGTCGATCTCCTCGACGAGCTTGCGGTAGGACAGCGTGGTCTCGCCGTCGTCGATCGCGCCCGCGTTGGGATGGCGGGCGGCGGTCTCGGCGAGGATGTCGATCAGGGTGCGCTCGCCGGCCCCGAGACCGGACCAGAAGAGGGCGCGGTCGGCGATAGGGGTGGGCGACGGGGCGACGGTGACGTCGGCGACACAGGCGATCGGCCGGGAATCGGCGGTCAGCGTCATCAGATGGTCACCACGGGCAAGAAAGAACCATGGGCGCTCAAGCCCATCACACACCTTTCGCGAAGTGCGTCATTCGGGCTCGCTCTCCGAATGAGGCGCCCGCTAGCAGACTGTCCACTTTAGCGCAGGTGAACGACATATCTCGGCAGGGTCTCGGCAGAGTGTCGAACCTCACCGGCGGACATGCCGAAACCCGAGGTCATCGGCATGTCCACCCAGTGAAATATTCACCTACATCGTGAGAAATCAACGAGTCTTCGGTTTACCCGCCGCTTTTCCGCCGACCTTCGGCCTTTGCTTCTTTTCCCGCACTCGGACATTCACCCGAACGGGGCTGCCTTCGAAGCCGAAACGCTCACGGAACTTGCGTTCGATGAATCGCCGGTAGCCCGCCTCGAGGAAGCCGGTGGTGAACAGGACCAGCGTCGGCGGCCGAATGCCCGCCTGGGTCGCGAAGAGCACCTTCGGCTGCTTGCCGCCGCGCACCGGCGGCGGGGTCGCGGCGATGAGGTCGGCGAGCCAGCCGTTCAGCTGACCGGTGGGAACCCGCTGGTCCCAGGACTTCAGCGCGGTCCGCAGCGCGGGCGCGAGCTTGCGCACGGAACGCCCGGTGAGCGCCGAGATGTTGACCTTGTCCGCCCACGGCACGCGGACCAGGCCGCGGTCCAGTTCCCGCACCATGGCGTGGCGGCGGTCCTCGTCGACGAGGTCCCACTTGTTGAAGGCGAGGACACAGGCGCGGCCTGCCTCGACGACCATGGTCAGCACCCGCAGGTCCTGCTCCGAAAGCGGTTCGGCGGCGTCGAGCAGCACGATCGCGACCTCGGCCGCGTCGATCGCGGTCTTGGTCCGCAGCGACGCGTAGTACTCCGCGCCATTGGCCGAGTTGACGCGCTTGCGCAGCCCCGCGGTGTCGACGAACCGCCAGACGTCGCCGTCCAGCTCGACCAGCGAGTCGACCGGGTCGACCGTGGTACCGGCGACCGAGTCCACGACGGACCGCTCTTCGCCGGAGATCTTGTTCAGCAGGCTGGACTTGCCCACGTTCGGCTTGCCGACCAGCGCGACCCGGCGCGGGCCGGCGGTGGCGCGGTCGCCGTCACGCGGCATCGTCGGCAACGCCTTGACGATCGCGTCGAGCAGATCACCCGAACTACGGCCGTGCAACGCGCTGACCGGATGCGGTTCGCCGAGGCCGAGTGACCACAGCGACGCGGTGTCGGCGAGCAGGCGGTCGTCGTCGACCTTGTTGGCGACGAGCAGCACCGGCTTCTTCGAGCGGCGCAGCACCTTCGAGGCGGCCTCGTCGGTGGCCGTCGCGCCGACGCTGGCGTCGATGACCAGCAGCACCGCGTCGGCGGTGGCCATCGCGATCTCGGCCTGCGCGGCGACGGAGGCCTGCAGCCCGGTCGCGTCCGGCTCCCAGCCGCCCGTGTCGACAAGGGTGAACCGGCGGCCCGCCCAGAAGGCGTCGTAGGCGACGCGGTCCCTGGTCACGCCGGGGACGTCCTGCACGACCGCCTCGCGGCGGCCGAGGATGCGGTTGACCAGGGTCGATTTGCCGACGTTCGGCCTGCCGACGACGGCGAGGACCGGCTGCGCGAGTTGCGCCTCCTCCTCGGCCTCGCCGGCGGCGATCTGCGCGTCGAGCGCGGTGAATTCGGACTCGTCGGACCAGGAGCCGTCGATCTCGCCGACTCCGTCAAGCTCAGACATTCGTTACTTCACATTCTGTCGCGTGTCTTGGAGCCCGTGCTCCAAGCGCCATTCGTCCAGTGCCTTCACGAGGTCCGCGAGCGCGCTGCGAAGCCGCTCGGTTCCCTCCTCCAGCCCTGTCCTTCCCTTCCCGATCGCGGGAGTGAAAGGTTCGCCGACCATGATGTCGACGCGGGGCCGCCAGCGCCTCTTGGCACCGGCGGTTTTGTACGTTCCCCGAGTGGCGACCGGAACCACGGTCGCCTTCCCGGCGCGGACCAGGAAGGCCGCGCCGCGCTCGAAGTTTTCGGCGTCACCGAGGCCGCGGGTGCCTTCGGGGAAGATTCCGACCGCACCGCCGTCCTCGAGCACCTTGACCGCCATCATCAGCGGTTTGCGGTCCACCGCACCCCGTTTCACCGGGATCTGGCCCAGTTTCGGGAAGAACCAGCCGACGAAACCCTTGAAGAGTTCCGCCTTGACCAGGAACGCGGTGCGCCGCGAGAACATTCCGAACAGCAGCGCCGGCTCCGCCATCGAGCTGTGGTTGGCCATGAACACCACCGGCCCGGACGTCGGTACCCGCTCGGCACCGTGGACCCGGACCCGGAACGCGGGCCGGACGATGAACCTCGAGATCCCCCTGCCGAAGGTGTGAAACGGGTCGCTCGCGCCCTCGGGAAGTCCTTTCGCGCTCACCGCGCCGCCTCGGCGGGGCAGCCTTCGAGCAGGCCGCGGTGCAGCGCCAGTTCCGCGAGCGCGACGATCACCTGGTCGATGTTGAGCTGCGAGGTGTCGACCTCGACGGCGTCTTCGGCCGCGCGCAGCGGTGACGCCGCCCGCGTGGAGTCCAAGCGGTCACGCCGTTCCACCGCCACCTTCGCGACGGCATGAGTGGACTCACGACCGGCGGCCGAGTCCTGCGCGCTGCGGCGTGCGGCGCGGACCTCCGCCGAGGCGGTGAGGAAGATCTTGAGCGGGGCGTCCGGCGAGACGACGGTGCCGATGTCGCGGCCTTCGACCACGATGCCGCCGACGCGGCCGAGTACCTCGTCGATGATCTCGCGCTGCCGGGCGACCAGCAGCTCGCGGACGGCGGGGACGGCGGAAACCGGCGACACCGCGGTGGTGACGTCCGCGCCGCGGATCTCGGCGGCGACGTCCTCGCCCGCCAGGGTCACGGCCGCTTCGTCAGGACTGGTCCCGATGCCGAGTTCGGCCTTCCGGGCGACGTCGGCGACCGCGGCCGCGTCGGCCAGGTCGGTCCCGGCGCGCAGGACGGCGAGGGTGACCATGCGGTACATCGCACCCGTGTCGAGGTAACCGGCGCCGAGCTTCGTCGCGAGCTTCCGCGAAACCGTGGACTTCCCGGTACCGGACGGGCCGTCCATCGCGACCACACCACGCAGGGCTCCCGCCACCGGAACACTCCTCTAGCTCATCGTCGTCGCTCACCTGATCGACGACCATTCTGCCTGGTGACGAACGGCCAGCCTCAGCCACCCAGGGTGAAGTGGCGATATTCATGGTCTAGCGCCGCTAGACAATCTAGCGATACTCCGCTAGCTTATGCAGAGTTCCTAGCACTGCTAGATTTTGGAGTCGGAGACCATGACCAGAATCAAGATCGCTTACGCCTTGTCCGCCGCCCTCGTGCTTTTCGTCCTCTACTTCGGCACCGGATACGTGTTCTTCCCGCAGACCCAGACGGGCGGCTTCGGACTGCCCGCGATGCCTTCCGCGGGCGACCCGATCCTCGCTGTCAAGGGCGTCCGCGACATCGGCACGGCGCTCGTGCTGCTCGCGCTGCTCCTGTTCCGGAACGTCCGCGCGCTGGGCTGGGCGCTCCTCGCGCTGGCGTTCATCCCGTTCGGCGACATGCTCATCGTGTTGACCAACAACGGGTCCGTCGGCGCCGCGCTCGGCATCCACGCCGCGACGTCCGCCTTGATGGTCGTGATCTCGGCGTTGTTCCTGATCCGGCCGAAGCAAAACGGACAGTGAGTTACTGTTGACAACGTGAACGTCGAAGTGACCCCGCTCCCCGGAATAGGCGTCCGCAAGGACTTCGCCACTCGCAACGGCCGTCGCGTAGGCGTCGTGACCCACCGCGATGGGCATGTCGAACTGATCGTGTCCAAAACGGACGATCCCGACGCATGCCTGGCCTCACTTCCGCTGAGCACCGACGAAGCGGGCGCGCTGGCGAACCTGCTCGGCGCGCCCCAGCTCGTCGCCCAGCTCACCGAGGAGCACCGGGATCTGCCTGGCATCAACACCAAGCAGCTCCCGATCAAGTCCTCTTCGCCGTTCGACGGCCGGACGCTGGGTGACACCGCCATGCGGTCGCGGACGAGCGTCTCGGTGGTCGCGGTGATGCGGGCCGGTCAGGTTCACCCCTCCCCCAACCCGGACTTCAACCTCACCGCGGGCGACGTGCTCGTCGCGGTCGGGACCTCCGAAGGACTCGAAGCCGCCGTCAAGATCTTGAAGTACGGCTGATCGCGGATGGATCACACCGCACTGTCCTTGATCGAACTCGGGGCGGTCTTCTTCGGGCTGGGCGTACTGGGGCGCCTCGCCGGGAAGATCGGGATGTCGCCGATCCCGCTGTACCTGATCGGTGGCCTGTGTTTCGGGCAGGGCGGGCTGATCCCGCTCGGCGACATCGGTGACTTCACCCACCTCGCCAGCGAGATCGGCGTCGTCCTCCTGCTCCTGCTGCTGGGCCTGGAGTACTCCGCGGCCGAACTGTTCACCGGGCTGAAACGCTCGTGGATGGCGGGGCTCGTCGACATCGTGCTCAACGCCGCACCCGGCGCGATCGTCGCGCTGATCCTCGGCTGGGGACCGATCGGCGCGATCGTGCTGGCGGGCGTCACCTACATCTCGTCGTCCGGGATCATCGCGAAGGTACTCGGCGACCTCGGACGGCTCGGTAACCGCGAAACGCCGGTGGTGCTGTCGATCCTGGTGTTCGAAGACCTGGTGATGGCGCTGTACCTGCCGATCCTCACCGCGGTACTCGGCGGCGTGAGCTTCCTCGGCGGGATGAAGGCGGTCGGGATCTCGCTGATGGTGATCACCGTCGTGCTGGTGATCGCGCTGAAGTTCGGCCGGTACGTCTCCGCGGCGGTGGACAGCCCGGACCGCGAGGTGTTCCTGCTCAAGGTCCTCGGCGCGGCACTGCTGGTCGCGGGCCTGGCTTCGGCGATGCAGGTGTCGGCCGCGGTCGGCGCGTTCCTGCTCGGTATCGCGATCTCCGGTTCCACGGCGGAGAACGCGACGCACATGCTGGAACCGCTGCGGGATCTCTTCGCGGCCGTGTTCTTCGTCGTGTTCGGCCTCAATACGAACCCCGCGTCGATCCCGCCGGTGCTCGGCTGGGCGGTCGTGCTGGCGGTGGCGACCACACTCACGAAGGTGGGCACCGGCTGGTGGGCCGCGCGGAAGCAGGGCATCGGGAAGATGGGCCGGGCTCGCGCCGGAGCCGCGCTGGTGGCGCGCGGTGAGTTCTCGATCGTCATCGCCGGGCTGGCGGTGGCTGCGGGAGCGGTGACCGGCGAACTGGCGGCCCTCGCGACGGCCTACGTGCTACTGATGGCGGTCCTCGGCCCGACGGCCGCGCGGATCGTCGAGCCGGTGGCCCGCGCTCTGCAGCGGAAGTCGTTCGGTTCGAAGAGTCCCGCCTCGCAGGCTGGCTGACTCCGCTCACACGCGCCAGGAACGGTCCGTTCATTGCAGGGGAATCAGTCGCGCTCGAGCAACTGCGCGGCCAAGAGTTCCTCCACCCAAGGCTCCCAGTCGCCGGGAGCCCAGGCGCGATCACGAGTCAGGATCAGGAACAACTCTGGACTCAGCACGGCATAGAGGATGTCCGCTGCCTTCTCGACCGCGAGATCGGTCCTGACACCAGACTTCTCCAGCAGAGCCTTCGCCGCCGCGGCGTGCACGGCGTGGCGCGGGTCTTCGCGATCAGGCCAGAGCTCGCGCAATTCGGGGTGGGCGGCGGTCGCGGTGCGAACCATGTCGGTGACGGCGGCGACCCGTTCGAGCACGGCGCGGCTACCTGTGACGAGGGCGGTGAGGGCCGTGCGTGCGTCCGGCGCGCCCATCACCTGTGCGAACCATGGCCGCTCCATCGTCGCCACCGGACTGTCGTCGCCGGCGATCGCGACGTCGACCAGTTCCTTCAGCAACGTCGGCTTGTTGCGGAACGTGAAGTAGATGGTCTGGACGGCCACTCCCGCCCGGTCGGCGACCTGCTGAAGCGTGGTCGCCCCGTAGCCGTCGGCGAGGAAGAGTTCTTTGGCGGCCGCGATGATCCGCCGCCGCGTTTCCGCCGCCCGCTCGGCCCGGGCACCCTTGACACCGCTCATGATTGGAGTCTATCTCTAGAGTCAATCACTAGAGTCCGACTCTAGTATCGACGACGATGAGGTGTCCCATGGTGGCGATCGCCAACCGGCAGCAGGCCGAAGCGTGGAACGGCTGGGAGGGAAGGCTCTGGGCGGATCACCCCGAGCGTTACAACGGAATGATGGAAGCCTTCGACGCGCCGCTTTTCGCCGCCGCGAACATCGAAGACGGTCATGCGGTCCTGGACGTGGGCTGCGGCGCCGGGCTCACCACCCGGCTGGCCGCGAGAAAGGCCGGAAACGGGCACGCACTGGGTATCGACATTTCGGCGCCGCTGGTGGAGCGGGCTCGTTTGGACGCGGCGGCCGAGAACATCACCAATGTCGAGTTCGTCCAGGGAGACGCGCAGGTACACCCGTTCGAAGGGCCTGGCTTCGACGTCATCATGAGCAGGGGTGGCGTGATGTTCTTCGCCGATCTGGTGGCGGCGTTCGGTCACCTTCACGACGCGCTGGCGCCCGGCGGCCGGCTCGCCTTCGTGGGACCGCGGTCAGGCGACGTCGACAGCGCCTACGCCCGCGCGACAGCGGCTCTCGCGCCCTACCTCCGCGAGCCCTCCCCTGCCGCCCGCGGCATGGGTTCGCTGCTGGCCCCCGAGCGGATCACCGAAGTGCTCACGGCGGCGGGCTTCCGTGACAGCGAGATCAGCCCGGTGGACGCGGACATGAGCTTCGGCGCGGACGCCGACGACGCGACGGAGTTCGTCTTCTCGATGGCCCCGATCCAGCACAACCTGCGGAGCGTGGACGCGACCTCCGTCGCAGGCCTCCGTGACCGGGTACGGGACGCGCTCGGCGAATTCGAGACTCCGCGGGGAGTGCGGATCCCCGGCGGGGTTTGGCTGGTGACCGCCGGGCGTTGATGTTATGAACGGGACTTTCATTGCAAAATTTGCAATGAAAGTCCCGTTCATAACATTCGCTACCCGCGCTCAAGCCCCGAAAGGGTGGCCGGAGCGATCTGCGCCGGAGCCGCCGGAAGCGCGGCCGGAACAGCCGACGGACCCGCGCCCGAGACCGGCAGCGCGAGCGACGTCTTACCCAGGTCCACCGTGATCTTCGGGTACTGCGAAGGCCCGCCGATGAACGAACCGTCCGTCCCGCCGATGATCAGCGCGAGCTGATGTCCTTGCGGGACAACGTGATCGGTACTCGCCAGCCGGAACGTCATGGTGTACGGCTGCCCGGGCGTCAGCGGCGATTCCTGGCTCAGCGAACGGTAGTTGGCCAGGTCGGCCCACCCGCGGCTGATGATGTTCAGCCCGACCGAAACCTCGTCGGTGCTCGTGTTCAGGTAGCAGGCGTCATTGCCGGAAGCGCTCGATCCCCAGCACGACTGGGTCAGCTCGTTCTTGATACCTTCCTTCGGCCCGGTGTAGTTCCGGATGGTCGCCGGGCCGTAGTCCACCAGGATCGCCGAGAGCCGCGCGCTGGACGTCGACGGCGTCGCGGTCACTGTCACCTTCGACGTCCCGGAGACGTGCAGGTCCTTCGCGAGCGCGCCGGTGCTGAACAACACGCGTCCGCTGGAGGTCTCGGTCGGCCGTGCCGCCCAGCCGTTCGATGTCTGGCCGGAGGAGTCCGTGAACGAAGCCGTGCCCGTCCCGGCGGTCGTGCCGAGCGTGCCGACGCCCGGGGTGGCACCGGACGCGGGGCGCAGGGTCACCGCGCTCCCCGCCGGCCAAGCCGCCTGGTCCACCCAGACGTCGGGGGCGCGTTCCACGCTGGCGCCCGGCGTCTTCTCGATGTCGTTGTCGACGCCGAGCAGGTAGTGGTCGAACCACTTGTGCAGCGTGTCGACCCACGCCGAGCGCCGGTAGTCGAACGGGTCGACGTGCCCGGCCTGCGTCAGCCACACCTTGCGCTCGACCTTCAGCGCTTCCCACCACTGCCCGAAGTTGATCGTCTTGACGTTGAGGTCGCCCAGGCCGTGCGAAGCGAGCACGCTGGCCTTCACCTTCGACGCGCTCTGCACGTGGTCGCGGTCGAGCCAGAACGCGTTGTAGTCGCCGTTCGCCGTCGCGCCTTCGGTGAGCTTCCGGTTCGCGCCACTGCAATTCTGGCCGCCGTTGCGCCGGGAGACGGTCTGCGCCAGCCCGGCCGGGCTGCCCTGGCGCAGGCTCGCGCCGTCGGAGCGGTAGTAGTCGTACCAGGAGCTGATCGCGCCGATCGGCACGATGGTCTTGAGCCCGTCGACGCCGGTCGCGGCGACACCGTTGGCGATCGTGCCGTCGTAGGACTTCCCGATCATGCCGACCGCGCCGGTCGACCACGTCGCGTTCGTCCTGGCGGGTCCGGTCGCCGTCGTGTAGCCGTTGGCGCGGCCGTTCAGCCAGTCGACGACCTTGCGCGCCGAGTTGACGTCCGAGAGCCCGCCGACGTCGGTGCAGCCGCGGGATTTGTTGGTACCGGCCAGATCCACCAGTACCACGGCGTATCCGCGAGGGACGAAGAAGTTGTCGTAGTAGAGCGGGAACCCGACCGGCCTGCCCGCCGAGTCGTAGGTCTTGAGTTCGCTCTCGTTGCCCCGCCCGCAGCACGAGTAGTACGGGCTCGCGTCCATGATGACCGGGACCTTCTTGCCCTGCGCCGCCGGTTCCTTCGGCCGGATGATGTCGGCGGCCACCCGGTCCGAGCGGCCGTCGCCGTCCCCGTCGAGCCCGATGTCCACCCAAGCCGTCTCGCGGACGGCCTGGGCGAAGTCGTAGATCGGTTCGCTGCCCCGCGGTTTCGCCGCGGCCTGCGGCGCCACGACCACGGCCGCGGCGACCGCCAGAAGCCCTGCCAGCACAACTGCTTTCACGGTTGAGCCCTTCCCCGTCGGCTGAAAGCCCGTCAGGAAGAGCTAAACGCGATGATCACCCGCGCAGTAGAGCGGAAAGTCTTACAGTCAGGCGCAGCCTGTCCGTTGAGGGTGGTGGCGGGGCGGGGTCCGGGCTTACAGATCGACCGCGCGATAGAGCGAACCGACCTCGCCGCGGTTCAGCCGCCGGATAGAGCCCGACCGCTGAGCACCGAGCTGGACGTCGCCGAGCGCGGTCCGGACCAGTTTGCGCACCGGGTGCCCGGTGGCCGCCATCAGCCGCCGCACGACGTGCTTGCGGCCCTCGTGGATGACCAGTTCGATCTGGGTCCGCCCGGCCAGCATGTCCTTGACCCGGAACTGGTCGACCTTGACGATGCCGTCCGGCAGCTCGAAGCCCGCCCGCAGTTCCTTGCCGAGCCCGCGCGGGACGATGCCCTCGACCTCGGCGAAGTAGGTCTTCAGTACCTGGAACGACGGGTGCATCAGCCGGTGGCCGAGGTCGCCGTCGTTGGTGAGCAGCAGGAGGCCTTCGGTGTTCTCGTCGAGCCTGCCGACGTGCACGATGCCGGGCGTCTCCTCGTACCGGCCACGCAGGTAGTCGCCGACGCACGGGCGGCCGCGGTCGTCGCTCATCGTGCTGTGCACGCCCTTGGGCTTGTTCAGTACGAGGTAGACGAGGTCCTCGCGGACCTGGACGCGGGTGCCGTCGACGTGGATCACGGAGTTGTCCGGATCGACCCGGCGGCCGAGTTCGGTGACCACCTTGCCGTCCACGCTCACGCGACCGCGCACGATCAGGTCCTCGGCCGCGCGCCGCGAGGCGATGCCTGCCTGCGAAAGGACCTTTTGCAGCCGAATGCCGTCGGGATGCGGGTCAGATGTCATCGATGGTGTCCACTTCGGGTAGCAAAGGAGCGATCGGGGGAAGGTCGGCCAGGGACGACAGCCCCAGTCGCTCCAGGAACAGCTCGGTCGTCACGTACAGCGTGCCAGTGGTTTCGGGGTCGGTCCCCATCTCCTCGATCAGGCCGCGTGCCAGCAGCGTCCTGATCACCCCGTCCACGTTCACACCTCGGACGGCGGCGACCCTGGCCCTGGTCACCGGCTGCCGGTAGGCGATCACGGCGAGGCTCTCCAGTGCGGCTCGCGTCAGCTTGGAACGCTGGCCGTCGAGCAGAAGCTTCTCCACGAACGGGGCATAGACGTCCCTAGTGTAGAACCGCCACCCTTCGCCCACTCGGCGCAGGTCGATTCCGCTGGCCCGGTCGGTGAACTTCTGCGCCATCGTGCGCAGCGCGACGGTCACTCGCGACTCGGGCTGCCCGATGGTGTCGGCGAGCGACTCCTCGTTGATCGGCGAGTCCACGACCAGCAGCAGCGCCTCGAGGGCGGCTTCGAGCCTCTCGTCGGAGGTGACGTCGGGGTAGTCCCCGTCGCCTGCCGCGACCAGATCCGGCTCCGGCTCCGGCGCTGGCTCAGGGGCCTCCACGCCGTCGGTCGTTCCGGGCGCTTCGGTCTTCTCGGTCTCTTCGGGGCTCACCCGTACTCCTCGTCCTCGACGACGGCCAGGTCGTGTTCGGCCGCCACCGACGCCTCCGCCACGGACCCGCCGGTCCAGCGCACGTGCAGTTCGGCGAGCGCCTCCAGCTGCTCGAACTGGACCGTCGCCTCGCGATACAGCTCCAGCAGCGCGAGGAACCGCGCCACGATCTCGACGGTGTGCTCGCAATCCTCGATCAGCTCGCTGAAAGTCGCCTCGCCCAGTTCCGCGAGCTTGAGCCGCAGCTGCGCGGCGTGTTCGCGCACCGAGACCCGGCCCATGTGGATGTGCGCGATCGACACCGTCGGCGGCGGCTTCGGTTTGAAGACCGCGACAGCGATCTCGGCGAACTTCGCCGTGTCGACGCCGAGCATCACCTCGGGCAGCAGACCCATGAACCGGTCTTCGAGCGCGACCGACCGCGGGTACCGCCGCAGCGCGCCGGCCTCCAGCTCGCCGAACAGCGCCGCGACCTGCTTGTACGCCCGGTACTGCAAAACGCGCGCGAACAGCAGGTCCCGTGCTTCGAGCAGGGCGAGGTCGTCTTCGCTCTCCACCTCGGCGGCGGGCAGCAGTCGCGCGGCCTTGAGGTCGAGCAGGGTGGCCGCGATGACCAGGAACTCGGTCGTCTCGTCGAGGTTCCATTCCGTGCCGAGCGCGCGGGTGTAGGCGATGAAATCGTCCGTGACCCGGTGCAACGCGACTTCGGTGACGTCGAGCTGGTGCTGCGAGATCAGCTGGAGCAGCAGGTCGAAGGGGCCCTGGAAGTTCGCCAGGTTCACCTTGAACTTGGACGTGCTCAGCTCTTCATTGGCCAGTCCTTCGGGGACCATCCCGCCGTGCACGGTCTCGTGCACGGCGGGGGTCTCGTCTGCCTCTGTCCGCTCGACCGGCTCTGGGCCGCTGGGAGCAGCCTCGGCCGGGTCGTCCATCAGCTCTCGGTCTCTTTCCCGTCCTCGGTGCCCGCCCGCAATCGCTGGACGAGTACCGACTCCTCGCCGCCCGCGTCGAAATCGGCGAGCAGGACGGCCACCGCCTCACGGACCAGCCTGCCGCGGTCGAGCACGAGCCCGTGCTTCGCCCGGAGGTTCAGCCTGGCCTGCTCCATCGCCAGCAGTTCGTCGCCGGAAACGTAGACGGTGATCTTCGCGTCGTGCTTGGTCCGCCCGGAACCACTGCGCGCCGCACGGGTGAGCTGTTCCTTGTGTGCCTGTCCCGCCCCGTTCTCCGTGTCGTGCCCGTTGCCGTTCCCCGTCGAGGGGGCGGGCTGCTCGGGTGCGGGCGGGAGATCCAGAGCCGGGCTGGAGGTGATCCTGAACAGTTCGGACGCTCCTGGCAGGGAAGCTCGCCTGCTCACCGAGCGATCACCTCGCGGGCCAGCGCGCGGTAGGCCGCCGCGCCGGCTGATTTGGGGGCCCAGGTCGTGATCGGCTCGCCCGCGACAGTCGTCTCGGGGAACCGCACGGTGCGGTTGATCACCGTGTCGAACACGATGTCGCCGAATGCCTCCACCACTCTCGCCATGACCTCCTTCGAGTGCAGGGTTCTCGGGTCGTACATGGTGGCGAGAATCCCGGTGATGTCCAGTTTGGGGTTGAGGCGTTCCTGCACCTTCTCGATGGTGTCGATCAGGAGCGCTACGCCTCGCAGACTGAAGAACTCGCACTCCAGCGGGATGATCACACCGTCCGCGGCGGTCAGTGCGTTCACCGTCAGCAGGCCTAGCGAGGGCTGGCAGTCGACAAGAACATAGTCGTAGTCGTTCATGACCGGACGAAGGACCCGTAACAAAGTGTGTTCGCGCCCTACCTCTGCGACCAACTGGACCTCGGCCGCGGACAGGTCGATGTTGCTCGGCAGCAGGTCGACGCCGTCCACCCGGGTCTTCCGGATGACGTCGGTGATGCTGACCGAGCGCTCCATGATGACGTTGTAGACCGTCTGGTCCAGCTCGTGCGGCTGGATGCCGAGGCCCACCGAAAGCGCGCCCTGTGGATCGAAGTCGACCAGCAGTACCCGGCGGCCGCATTCGGCGAGCGCCGCACCGAGGTTGATGGTCGAGGTGGTCTTGCCGACGCCGCCCTTCTGATTGCACATGGCCATCACCAGTGCGGGGCCGTGCCGTTCCAGTACCGGCGGTTCGGGGATCTCGCGGAGTGGACGGCCGGTCGGCCCGATGCCGTCTCTCTCGAGTTCTTGCTGCTTGGTTTCTTTGGCGCGCTTGGCCTTGCGGCCACGGGAAGAGATCGTTTCCTCCGACGGTTCGTCGCCGTCGTGTTCGGCGGGGGTTGCGATGGTCACCTGGCTGAGGCTCGCCGCGGCCGAACCGGCGGACGCGGACGGCTTCGCCGGCTCGTTCGGTGTCGACATAACGCGAAAGCTCCTCTTCGGCAGGATCCTCGGCAGCCTATGCTCGATTCGCGAATCGAGCCAAAGAGGCTCGCCGTGACCGACAGGGTCGATTAGCCGAGCGCGCGGGGGTGTGCTGTCGCGTAGACCTCGCGGAGCGTGTTGACCGTGACCAGCGTGTACACCTGGGTGGTGGTCACCGAAGCGTGGCCGAGCAGTTCCTGCACGACGCGGACGTCGGCGCCGCCTTCGAGCAGATGCGTGGCGAAGGAATGGCGCAGCGTGTGCGGGGAGACGCCCGCCGTGATGCCCGCGGATTCCGCCGTGTCCTTGAGAACCTGCCACGCGCTCTGCCGGGAAAGCCTGGAGCCTCGGACGTTGAGGAACATCGCCGGTGTCCCCCTGCCGTGCGTCGCGAGCGCCGGCCGCGCGCGGACGAGGTAGGCGTGCACCGCTTCGAGCGCGGGACGGCCGATCGGCACGATGCGCTGTTTGCCGCCCTTCCCGTCGAGCAGCACGGTCCGTTCGTCGTCGTCGATGTCGTCGACGTCGAGCCCGACGGCTTCGGAAATCCGCGCGCCGGTGGAGTACAGCAGTTCCAGCAGAGCCCGGTCCCGCAGCGGCCGCTCCCCTTCCGGTGGCGGGGTTTCCAACAGTCGCAGCACATCGTGCACCGGCAACGCCTTGGGCAGCCGCTTCGCCGCGGCGGGCGGCCGGACCTCGCGGGCCGGGTCGTTTTCGGTGATGCCGTCGGCATGCGCGAACTTGTGCAGCCCCCGCACCGCGACGAGCGCGCGAGCCGCCGAGGACGCGGCCAGCGGCTGGTGCTCTTCGTCGCCTTCACGCAACGCCGCACCGAACGAGGTGACGTGTGCGGGGGTGACGTCGGTGAATCGCTCGACGTCGGCGCCGCCGAGGTACGCGGTGTACCGGCGCAGATCGCGGGAGTAGCTGTCGAGGGTGTTCCTCGCGGTTCCGCGCTCGACCACCAGATGGTCGAGGTAAGCGGCGACCACCTGGGCGACTCCGGCAGCCCGTGACACACGGACACTCTAGGACGACCGCGACCCGTTCGGGGGTTCGCCGCGCGTACCGCGTCGCAGGTGTGAAACGGGATACCTTGGGACCATGTCTTCGGAGGAGATGCGCGTCGGCACCGCCGAGCGCGAGGAGGCGGCGCGGCTACTCGCCGACCACTACAGCCAGGGAAGGCTGACGCCGGACGAATACGAAGGCCGCGTCCTCGCCGCGTACGAGGCCGTGACACTCGGCGAACTCCGGCCGCTCTTCCAGGACCTGCCCGCGCCGCTGCCGAAGTGCCTGGGGCCGTCGCCATTCGCGCAGCCGGTCCACGTCCACCGGCAACCGGTCCCCATCCTGCCGTCCTCGCCGAAGTCGAAGGTCGCCGCCGGGGTGCTGCAGATCGTGCTGCCGTTCGGGACCGGGCGGTTCTACACCGGCCACATCGGGCTCGCGCTCGCCCAGCTGGCGGTCGTGGTGTTCACCTGCGGCATCGGCGCGGTCTGGCCGATGGTCGACGGGATCGTCCTGCTGGTGAACGGCGGCACCGACTCGCAGGGCCGCCTGCTCCACGACTGAGCCGCTCACCCAGGAGGAAAAAGCTGCAATGAAGGACGCTTTCATAGCAAATTTTGCTATGAAAGCGTCCTTCATTGCAGCACGCGAAGCGACCTAGAGAGAGCGCGAAGCGAACTTCGTCGGCCGGTCCTCCCAAGGCGCGTCCGACGGCCGCGAAGAAGCGGCGCCTGTGAGCACCGCGTGCGCGGCCAGCACACCGCCGACGGTCGCCCCGTTCACCAGCTCACCGGCCAGCGCCATCCGGACCGCCTCGGCGAGCGGGAACTTCGCCATGACGAGGTCGGCCTCCTCCTCGCCGAGGATCTCCCTGTCCACTTCGGACAGTTCCCTGGCGAGGTAGACGCGCACGACCTCGTCGGTGAACCCTGGCGACGCCGCGACGTCGACGAGGGTCTCCCAGCGCTCGGCGCTGAGCCCGACCTCCTCGACCAGTTCGCGTTTCGCCGCGCCGACGGGGTCCTCCCCCGCCTTGTCGATCAGGCCGGCGGGCAGTTCCCACAGCCGCCGCCCGATGGGGTGGCGGTACTGGTGGATCAGCGTGACCGAACCCTCCGCGTCGAGTGCGACGACGGCGACCGCGCCGAGGTGCTCGACGACCTCGCGGCGCGCGGTGCCGCCACCGGGCATCACGACCTCGTCGACCCGCAGCCCGACGACTCGTCCGATGTGGACGTCCCTTGTGGACGCCACGGTGAACTCGTGCTTGCCGGGTTCGGTCACCGGGTGGCCGCGGGGGTCTCGGCCAGCTCGACCGGGAGCCGCTCGGCGACCTTGCGGTCCACGACGGCCTTCACGAACGCGCTGAACAGCGGGTGCGGGCGGGTCGGGCGGCTCTTGAGCTCCGGATGCGCCTGGGTGCCGACGAAGAACGGGTGCTTGTCGGCGGGCAGCTCCACGAACTCGACGAGGTGGTCGTCGGGCGACGTGCCCGAGAACACCAGACCGGCCTCGGAAAGGCGCTTGCGGTAGGCGTTGTTGACCTCGTAGCGGTGACGGTGCCGCTCGGAGACCTCGGTGCTGCCGTACGCCTTCGCGACCTGCGAGCCCGGCTTGAGCTTGGCGATGTAGGCGCCGAGCCGCATCGTGCCGCCCATGTCACGTTCGCCCGCGACGACGTCGCGCTGGTCGGCCATCGTGGAGATGACCGGGTTCGCGCCCGCGTCGTCGAACTCGGCCGAGTTCGCGTCCTTGATCCCGGCCAGGTTCCTTGCCGCGTCGATCACCATGCACTGCAAGCCGAGGCACAGGCCCAGCAGCGGCAGCCCGTGGGTGCGGGCGTAGGCGATGGCGCCGACCTTGCCCTCGATGCCGCGCACGCCGAATCCGCCCGGCACCAGCACACCGTCCACATCGGACAGCGCGGCCGCGGCACCGGCCGGGGTCTCGCAGGAGTCCGAGGGGACCCAGGAGATCTGGACCTTGGCGCGGTGGGCGAACCCGCCCGCGCGCAGCGCCTCGGTCACCGACAGGTAGGCGTCCGGCAGGTCGATGTACTTGCCGACGAGCGCGACCCGCACCGTCTCCGACGGGTTGTGGACGCGGTCGAGCAGATCGCCCCACACCGTCCAGTCGACGTCGCGGAACGGCAGCCCGAGACGGCGCACCACGTAGGCGTCGAGCGCCTCACGGTGCAGCACCTTCGGGATGTCGTAGATCGACGGTGCGTCGGGGCAGGCGATGACGGCCTCGGTGTCGACGTCGCACATCAGGCCGATCTTGCGCTTGAGGTCCTCCGGCAGCTCCCGGTCGGCGCGGCAGACGAGCGCGTCGGGCTGGATGCCGATGTTGCGCAGCGCGGCGACCGAGTGCTGGGTCGGCTTGGTCTTCAACTCGCCCGACGGTGCGAGGTACGGCACCAGCGAGACGTGGAGGAAGAAGCACTGATCACGGCCGACGTCGTGGCGGACCTGACGGCAGGCCTCCAGGAACGGCAGCGACTCGATGTCGCCGACGGTGCCGCCGACCTCGGTGATCACGACGTCCGGGCTGTTCCCGTCCTCGTCCGCGCCCGCCGCGGCGGTGATCCTGGACTTGATCTCGTCGGTGATGTGCGGGATGACCTGCACGGTGTCGCCGAGGTACTCACCACGGCGCTCCTTGGCGATGACCTCGGAGTAGACCTGCCCGGTGGTGACGTTGGCCTTGCCGTCGAGAGCCCGGTCGAGAAAACGCTCGTAGTGCCCGATGTCCAGATCGGTTTCGGCGCCGTCGTCGGTGACGAACACCTCACCGTGCTGGAACGGGTTCATCGTGCCTGGATCGACGTTGAGGTACGGATCCAGCTTCTGCATCGTGACCCGGAGCCCACGTGCGGTAAGGAGCTGACCCAGGCTGGAAGCCGTGAGTCCCTTACCCAGAGAGGAGGCAACGCCTCCGGTGACAAAGACATACTTGGTAGCCCGCGACTGAAGTCCCACGGGCTTCCACCTTATCCCACGCCCGCCGAAGCGCTCACCGGCCACGCCGCAAGCGTCCGATGGAGTGGAAAACCGCTACCCTCGCGGCGTGACAGACGCGCACGACACCTGGACCGCACCGGTCGCGGAAGGCCCGCTCGACGCGGACATCCGCGTCCCCGGCTCGAAGTCGATCACCAACCGGGCCTATGTCCTCGCCGCGCTCGCCAGCGCGCCGACGCGGGTGCGGGCCCCGCTCGACTCGCGGGACGCGCGGTTGATGCTCGGCGCGATCTACGCGCTGGGCGCCCACTCGCAGGGCAGCATCGGCGGCTATCTCGTGCATCCGCTCGGCCCCGGCCGTGTCCATCCCGATGAGACCGTCCGGGTGGAACTCGGCAACGCGGGCACGGTCGCCCGCTTCACCCCCGCGCTCGCCGCGCTGGGCACCGGCCCGGCACTGTTCGACGGGGACGAGGCCCTCCGGCGCCGTCCCATCGGGCCGCTGCTGAAGGCGCTGCGCGGCCTCGGCGCCCGCATCGACGACGACCGCCGCGACGCGGTGCCGTTCACCGTCCACGGCGAAGGCGGCTTGCGGGGCGGCAAGGTCGATCTGGACGCCTCGGCGTCGAGCCAGTTCCTGTCCGCGCTGTTGCTCGCGGGACCGTCGTTCCAGCAGGGCGTCACCGTGCGCCTGGTCGGCGGCGCGGTGCCCAGCGAACCGCATATCGCGATGACCGTGGAGATGCTGCGCCGCTTCGGCGCCACTGTGGACCGTGAGGGCGCCGAATTCCACGTCGCCCCGACACGGCTTTCCTGCCCCGAGTACATCGTCGAGCCGGATCTCTCGACGGCCGCCCCGTTCGTCGCCGCGGCGCTCGCGACCGGCGGCATGGTGCGGATCGCGGGCTGGCCTCAGCAGACGACCCAGCCGGGAGACTGGCTCCGCAGCCTGGTGCCCGTCCTCGGCGGCACCGCCGAACTCGACGCGGGCGGCCTGACGGTCACCGGCGGCGGCACGATCCCCGGCGTCGAACTGGACCTGCACGAGGTCGGCGAACTCACCCCGGTGATCGCCGCGCTGCTGTGCTCCGCCGAAGGCCCGTCGGTCATCTCCGGGGTGGCGCATCTGCGCGGCCACGAGACCGACCGGCTGACCGCGCTCGCCACCGAACTGTCGTCGCTCGGCGCCGACGTCCGCGAGACCGAGGACGGGCTGCGGATCACACCGGCGCCGCTGCACGGTGGCAAGTTCCACACCTACGACGACCACCGGCTCGTGATGGCGGCCGCGGTGCTGGGGCTGAAGGTCGAAGGTGTCGAGGTGGAGAACCCGGGGACGGTCGGGAAGACCTACCCCGGATTCGCCGAAGCCTGGACCGCGATGCTCGGCTAACCGGGGAACGGCGTCTCGCGCCACTGGTCGATCATCGGCTTGAGGCCGTCGACGAGCATCGGCAGCTCCGGTGCCATCGCCAGACAGGCGACCACCTGCAACAGGCCCACCGCCTCCAGCGTCCGCAATACGCCGTCGTCGACCTTGCGCAGCCCTGCTTCTTCGGCGGCGGCGTTGTACGCCTCGATGCCCTCGGGGCCGTTGAAGGTGAGGTCGCGCTCGATCGGGCCGCGGTTGACGAGTTCGAAGTCGGCGTAAAGGTCGCCTTCGGTGGTGACGATCAGGTTGTAGCCCGGCGAGTCGCCGTGGATCGGCTGGACGGTGACACCGGGGAAGGCCTCGGCGAACGCCTCCTCCGATTCGAGCATCGGCCGGAACACGTCCCATTCGCGACGGGCGCGGTCGAGGTCGGCGGGGGCGAGCAGATCCGGCCGGTCTTCGAGCTGGGCGAGAGCGTCGGGGATGAACGGATCGAGTCCGTTCAGAAACTCCAGCTCACCCGGGTATTCACGGAGCGCCGCGTGCAGCTTCGCCACGAGCTTGGCCGAGTGCTCCACACTGAGGTTCGCGTCCTCGACGAACTCGATGTACTCCCAGAACGTCATCGAGAAACCGTCGCGCTGCACGGGTTCCGCCGGCACGAGCGGACTTGGCGCGACGACCGGGAGCCCCTGCCCGGCGAGCCAGCTCGCGACGGCGAGTTCGCGCCGCTGGTCGGCCAGTTGTGTCTCCAGGGTGGTCGTGCGCGGCAGCACGGTCGGCACGCGCACGACCACGGGCGAAGGCGCCAGCCGCACGATGACGGAGAAAACGTCGTAGAGGACCTCGGGTTCGGTGACGGTGATGCCGAGGTCTCGTCCCGCGGCGACCGCGGCGGCCACCGCCCGCGCGGTGCGGGCGGCCCGTTGTTCGTCGGTGATCATGTCGCGAGTCTGACATGTCCGGTTCACCCGGCGGAGCGTTCTCCGTCATCTTCGGGGAACAGCGCCTTCAGCGTGACCTCCCGGTTCACCCGCACATGTTCGACGGCGTGGGTCCGCGCGTGGTCCGCGTCGCCCGAAGCGATCGCGTCGTAGAGGCGACGGTGCTCGTCGAGCAGCTCGCCCCAGTGCTCGTTCTGGCTGGTGAGCCAGCGCAGCCTGCCCTCGAGCGGGCGGAGGATCTCGTGCAGGAGCCCGTTGCCCGCCAGCGCGACGATCTCGTCGTGGAAGCGGGTGTTGAGCAGGGTGATCCGGGCCGGATCGCCGTTTTCGGTGGCACGCGCGGCTTCCGCGAGCAGGCGTTCGAGCGCACGGAGTCCCGGTTTGTCCGCCCTCTCGGCGGCCAGCCCCGCGGCGAGGCCTTCCAGGGCTTCCCGGACGTCGAACAGCTCCTCGACGTCGGCCCTCGCCAGCTGCCGCACGACGATGCGCCGAGGCGACTGGACGGTGAGGAAACCTTCGGCCTCCAGGCTGCGGATGGCCTCGCGCACCGGAACCCGTGAGACACCGAGGTCCTCGGCGAGCTCACGTTCGACGAGCCGGTCTCCCGGCTTCAACCGCCCGGTGAGGATCCGTTCACGCAGCTCGCCCCGGACCCGTTGCCGGGTCGCGGCCAGCGGCTGGCGCGGTCCTTCCTCGGCCACCGGATCTCCCCTCAACGCAGCCGTAACAGCTTGTAACCCGAGTTTATCGGCAGAAACCTTGGCGACGAGCCACCGCGGGATGGTATTTGGGATACCAAATCGACCCAGCGTTTGTCGTCACCCGTCGATCCGGAGACCCGCATGACCGCCGCCCCAGATACCCGGTCCGGTGCCGGGCTCGGCGTCCTCGAACTGACCGCCGGTCGGCGCGCCCGGGACGCGGGCGCGGAAGTGCTCGTCCTCGGCTATACCGGGATGACGGGCCTCGATCGCACTCTGGCCCACGCAATTCGGCACCTGATTGCGATGCCCGCACGCGGCAAGTACCGCAAGTAGGTGCCGAATTGCGAAGGGGTCAGTTGCCTTCGGCGGCGATACCGGGCGCGGGAGCCTGGGCGTTGCCCGCGATGCCGTAGCGGCCGGCCCCGCCTTCGAGCTGCTCCCGCAGCGCCATGATCGTGGTGACCCGGCCCGCCGAGGTCTCCGCGTTGTCCACAGTGGACAAGATCGAGGTCGCCGAAGTGTCGGCGCGGACGACACCGATCGCGCCGGTGCCGTCGGCGGATCCCGCGTCACCGGCCAGAACCGTGCCCGCGCCGGAGCGGTCGAGCTGCGCGGCGAACCGCGCGACGGTCGAAGCACGGTCACCGGCGCCGTCACCGGTGTACTTGGAGCCGGTGAGCACGATCGCGAGCTGCGCGGGCTTGACGTCCTGGCCGGCCTTGAGGAAACCGCCGTCGGTGAGGCCGCCGAGCGCGGCCGCGAGTTCCACCGGCGTGGACTGCGGCTGCGCGTTGTCCTTGTTCAGCAACGCCACGGAGCCGAGCAGGGCACCGGCGAGAGTTCCGGGATCGCCCGCGGTCGGGAACTGGACACCGGCGGGCTGCAAGCGGGTCACGACGTCACGCAGCTGATCGGACCGCATCGGGTCGGAGAACGCCTCGGTCAGCTGGATCTCGCCGGTGACGGCGGCACCGGCCTGCCCGACGAGCTGCTTGAGCGCGTCGCGGTCCGCGGGCTTCGCGTCCTCTGTGGTCACCAGCACCACCGAACGCTTGTCCAGCTGACCGGCGACGACCTTCGGCCCCATCGCCCCGGCGAACGCGTCCGCGTCACCGAGCCGGGCGTTCAGCGAATTGCGCTGCGCCTCGAGATCCGCGACCTGGGAACCCAAGTCCTCCTTCTGCCCGGCGAGACCGGACAGCAGCGAACCGTTCAGCGCCGTGGATCCGAGCACGACCCCGATGGCGAGCGCCAGGAAACAGGCGGCGATGGAAACAATGTGGTACCGCAGTGAAATCACGTGAAAAGTCCCTTGCCCCAGGCGATGAACGAGTTCCAGGTGTCGCGGATCCAGTCGAGATAGACCGAACCCACGTCCGAGACGAGCAGCGCGGCCGCGACGGCCACCAAGGTCGCCAGTACCAGCAGGACGATGGCGCCGATCGACACCCGGCTGCGGTGCAGGGTCGCGACCGCCTTGCCGTCGACCAATTTCGTGCCGAGCTTGAGCCTGGTGAGGAACGTCGACGGGTTCGACCCGGACCGGCCGTGGTCGAGGAATTCCCGCAGCGTCGCCTGGAAACCGACGGTGACCACGAGGCTGGCTTCATGCGCGTCGGCCAGCAGCAGCGCCAGGTCCTCGGCGTTACCCGTGGCGGGGAAGGTGACCGCGCCGATCCCGAGGTCCTGGATCCGCTCGACGCCCGGCGCGTGGCCGTCCGGCTGCGCCGGGACCACGACCTCGCCGCCACTGCGCAACGTTTCCGCGCCGATCCCATGCGGGTCGCCGACGATGACGTCCGGCTGGTAGCCCTGCGCACGCAGGGTGTCGGCCCCGGCGTCGACACCGATCAGCACCGGCCGGTGCTCGGAAATGTACTTCTTCAGCTTCTTGAGGTCTTCGGCGTGCCCGTTGCCACCCGCGACCACGAGAGCATGCCGGTCCTTCAACGGAACCCGGATCTCCGGTACACCGACGCCGTCGAGAATGAGGCTGCGTTCCCGGCGGAGGAACTCGATCGTGTTCGCGGAGAACGCCTCCAGCTGGGTGGACATCCCGGCCTTGGCCTCGATCATCAGGTCCGCGACGCTTTCGCGCGTCTGCTGGACCCCCGACCCGAGCTGCCGCTCACCGAGATAGACGACGCCCTCGTGCAGGCGGAGTTTGGTGCCGTCCTTCACCTTGCGCAGCAGTTCACCGCCGACCGAATCGACCAGCGGGATCCCGGCCTCGAGCAGGATCTCCGGGCCAAGGTTGGGGAACCGGCCGGAGATCGACGGCGAAGCGTTCACCACCGCCGCGACTTCGGCCTCCACCAAGGCATCGGCCGTCGACCGGTCGAGATCGAGCTGGTCGAGGACGACGATGTCGCCAGGGCTCAGCCGGCGGAGAAGCTCACGCGTACGCCTGTCGACCCTGGCGACGCCGGTGATCCCGGGGAGGGTCTCTTGGTTACGCGTGAGCAAGCCGGTGAGCTTCATGCGACCGATAGTGACAAATCCGCGCGGCCTTCCGCGTCCGCCACGCCGAAGAAACCACGCCGATTAACCCACACCCGGTCGCGCTACGCCGGTTGTCCCACGAAGGGGTTGACCCGGTTTCGGAGCGTTATTCCGCCTGCGCTCGCAGGCGGCTGCGGGCAGCCGGTGCAGGGGGTCGTCGGGGCTGTCCGGCTGCAATGAAGGGGCCTTTCATAGCAAATTTTGCTATGAAAGGCCCCTTCATTGCACACCTGAGGTGCCCAGGTCCACGTGGCAGGCCGCGAGCGGACTAAGGCCCCGCACTATTTCGCCTTCTTGCGCTTTCCGCCGCGACGGGTCTTGGGCTTGTCCGGCGCGCTCTTGTCGGCCTCGGCGACGGCGAGCAATTCCTCCGCGTGCGCCCGGCCGGTCTCGGTGCTTTCCATTCCGGCGAGCATCCGCGCGAGTTCGACGACGCGCTCGGATTGTTCGAGCACGCGTACGCCACTGCGGGTCACCCCGCCGCTGGTGCCCTTGTCCACCACCAGATGCTGATCGGCGAACGCGGCCACCTGCGGCAGGTGCGTGACCACCAGGACCTGGTGACTGCGCGCCAGCCGCGCCAGCCGCCTGCCGATCTCGACCGCGGCGCGGCCGCCGACCCCGGCGTCGACCTCGTCGAACACCAGTGTCTGCACGGTGTCGGCGTGTGCGAGGACGACCTCGATCGCCAGCATCACGCGGGAAAGCTCACCGCCGGAAGCGGCCTTGTGCACCGGCAGCGGTGGTGCGCCGTTGTGCGCGCGCAGCAGCAGTTCGACGTCGTCGACGCCGTCGGGTCCGGCATGCACGAGCCTGCCTTCGACCTGCACCGCGTGCGCGTCGCTCTCGTCCACGGTGCGCCGCTCGACGGTGATCTCGATCTCCGCCTGCCCCATGGCGAGCCCGGACATCTCCGAGGTGATCGCCTCGGCCAGCTCGGCGGCGGCCTCGACCCGTGCCTCCGACAGGCGGAGCGCGTGTTCGGCGAGCGTCACCGCGAGTTTGTCCCGACGGGAAGCCAGTTCGGCCAGTGCCTCTTCGGAGGTGTCCATCGTGGACATCCGGCGGCGGGCGTCGTCGGCCCAGGCGAGCACACCGTCCACATCGGCCGCGTACTTGCGTGTGAGCCGCTTCAAGTCGGACTGGCGCGCGAGCACCTTCTCCAGCAGCGCGGGGTCGGCGTCGAGCGTTTCGAGGTAGCTGCCCAGTTCGGTGCCCACTTCGGACAACAGCACCGAGGCTTCGTCCAGCCGGGGCCCGAGTTCACGCAGCACGGCGTCCTCGGAACCGTTCAGGTGGCGTGTCGCCTCCCCGATCAGCCCCAGCGCGCCGGGCGCGTCCGGATCCCCGTCGGCCGAACCGGCGACGGCGGCGTGCGCCGCACTCGACGCGGCGCGCAGTTCGTCGACGGCGGCGAGCCGCTTGATCTGCTCGGTGAGTTCGGTGTCCTCGCCGGGTTCCGGCGCGACGGCGTCGATCTCGGCGAGACCGTGCCGCAGCAGGTCGGCCTGCTGGGCCATCTCACGAGAGCGAGTGGACCGCTCGGTCAGTTCGGCGACGACGGCGAGCCATTCATCCCGCACGGCGCGGTACTGCTCCAGCGGTTCGGTGACGGCCTCGCCGGCGAACCGGTCGATCACCGCGCGCTGCTCGGCGGGCCGCAGCAGGCGCAGCTGATCGTTCTGCCCGTGCACCGCGATCAACTGCTCGGACAGGTCGGCCAGCACACCGACCGGCACCGAACGGCCACCGAGGTGGGCCCGTGACCGGCCGTCGACCGAGACCGCGCGCAGCGCGATGACGCTGCCGTCCTCGTCGACCTCCGCCCCGGCGTCGGTGACGATCCGGGTGGCGCCCTCGGCGCCGCCCAGCTCGAATCGGCCTTCCACGAAGGCCTTCAGCATTCCCGTTCGCACCTTCGACACTTCGGCTCGGCCGCCGGAGAGCAGGTGCAACCCGCTGACGACCATCGTCTTGCCCGCACCCGTCTCACCCGTGACCACGGTGAAGCCCGCGTGCAGTTCCAGCAGGGCGTCCTCGATGACTCCGAGGCCCTGGATGCGCATCTCGGCCAGCACGACGCCCACCGTAGCGGCCCACCCCGACGGTTACTGCACCCGCCACGTTATGAACGGACCGTTCATAACAAATTCTGTTATGAACGGACCGTTCATAACACTGGTCAGCGGGCGTGCCGCTCCCGCCAGCCCTTGATCGGCAACGAGAACTTGTGCACCAGCCGGTCGGTGAACGGGCCTTCCCACAGCCGGATCAGGCGCACCGGCACCTTGCCGCAGGTGACCCGCACGGCCGCACCGGCGGGAAGATCGAAGGTCCGCGATCCGTCGCAGGTCAGGACGGCCGGAGAGCCGTCCGGATCGATGGCGACGGTGATCTCCGAGTCACGGGAGACGACCAGCGGCCGGGAGAACATCGCGTGCGCGTTGCTCGGCACCACCAGCAGCGCCTGGACGTCCGGCCAGATGATCGGCCCGCCCGCGGAGAACGCGTACGCCGTCGAGCCGGTCGGAGTGGCACATAGGACACCGTCGCAGCCGAAGGACGATACGGGCCTGCCGTCGACCTCGATGAGTGCGTCCAGCACCCGCTCCCGCGAGCTCTTCTCGACGCTCGCCTCGTTGAGCGCCCAGGTGTGGACGGTCTCCTCACCGTCGACGGTGACCACCACGTCGACGGTCATCCGCTCTTCGACCTGGTAGTCGCCGTCGACGGCGCGCTGGACGGTGTCGGCCAGCTTGTCGGAATCGGCCTCGGCCAGGAACCCGACCCGGCCGAGGTTCACGCCGAGCACCGGGACACCGTTCGGCCTGGCAAGTTCGGCGGCCCGCAGCAGCGTGCCGTCGCCGCCGAGCACGAACACCAGCTCGGTCCCGGCGGCCGGGTCCTGCTCCGGGGCCATGACCGTGCAGGGCGCACCGATCCCGCCGTCCGCCTCCAGCATCTCCCGGACGTCCTCGTCGAGGACCCGCAGCCGCACACCGGCCTTGGCGAAACGGGCCGAAACCTCGCGTGCCGCGTCCCGGGTCGCGTCCCGGTCCGGGTGCACGACGAGCAGCACCTCGCGATCGCTCATTGGGGTCCCTCCAGGACTGCGGTCCGGACGAGCCGTTCGGCGTCGGTGCCGACGGTCTCCCCCGCACCGCGGGTAAGCCAGACGAAATATTCGACGTTCCCGGAAGGCCCGGGAAGCGGGCTCGCCACGACGCCACGCAGGTTCAGGTCCAGCTTCTCGGCCTCGGCGAGCACGCCGAGCACCGATTCGGCCCGTAGGTCCGGATCACGGACGACGCCACCGCTGCCGAGCCGGTCCTTGCCGACCTCGAACTGTGGTTTCACCATCGGCACCAGATCGGCGCCGTCCCGCGCGCAGGCGGCCAGCGCGGGCAGGACGAGTTTGAGCGAGATGAACGAGAGGTCCCCGACCACGAGATCGACCTGTCCGCCGAGGTCCTCCGGGGTCAGGTTGCGAACGTTCGTCTTGTCGAGGACGACCACGCGGTCGTCGGTGCGCAGGCGCCAGTCCAGCAGGCCGCGGCCGACGTCGGCGGCGATCACCGTGGTGGCGCCGTTGCGCAGCAGGACGTCCGTGAAGCCACCGGTCGAGGCGCCCGCGTCGAGGCAGCGCTTTCCTTCGGTGGAAAGACCTTGCGGAGTGAAGGCTTCGAGCGCACCGAGCAATTTGTGCGCGCCGCGCGAGGCCCAGCCGGGATCGTCTTCGTCGCGCACCACGATCGGCGCACCGGACTCGACGCCGGTCGCGGGTTTGGTGGCCACCATCCCGCGCACGCTGACCTTGCCCTCGGCGATCAGCGCGGACGCCTGCTCGCGGGAGCGGGCCAGACCCCGCCGGACGAGCTCCGCGTCCAGGCGGGCGCGTTTGGGCACGCGGTCAGACCTTGTCGATGGTGGACAGCGCCACCGTCAGCTCGGTGTGCACGGCTTCGAAGCGTTCGACGTGCTCCGAGAGCGGGAGCGAAGCGAGGTCGTCGAGACCGGCGACGGCCTCGTCGACCCCGGCACGGGGGTCCGTGTCCTGCTGAGAAAACTGGTCGGCCTGTACCGGCGGCGGGCCGGGCACCGGAGGCCGCGGAACGGGCTGGAAGTGGTCTTGCACCCCACCAAGTTAGCAGCGCTGGTCAGGCGAGGCGCAGCTCGCCGAGCGCGGCGCGGGCGGTGTCGCCCACACCACGGACCTCGGTGATCCCCGACTCCCAGGCCACCGCGCACAACGCGCGCAACAGGTCCAGGGAGTCGCCTTCACCCTCGGCCTCGAGCACGTCACCCTGTGCGGTGACGCGCCAGCCGTCCTTCGGCCCGACCTCGAGCAGATCCGCACGGTCACTCAGACCGGTCAGGTCGTGCGCGAGGTAGCGCGGACGCTCCTCGAGCCTCGCCTTGAGCAGGGACGCCGCGTCGGCGACACCGGTGAGGACGCAGAGCGCGTCGA
The DNA here is from genome assembly GCF_046269425.1 of Amycolatopsis sp. cmx-11-12. Taxonomy (NCBI): domain Bacteria; kingdom Bacillati; phylum Actinomycetota; class Actinomycetes; order Pseudonocardiales; family Pseudonocardiaceae; genus Amycolatopsis; species Amycolatopsis sp. cmx-11-12. The sequence goes on from NZ_JADNQM010000028.1 coordinate 131,553, forward strand.
TCCCGGCCGCGACCGCACCTTCGATGTCGGTGTCCAGCCGGTCACCGACGACCAGGGCACGGTCCGCGCCGGCGTCCTTCGCCGCCGTCGTGAACAGCAGCGGTGCCGGTTTGCCCGCCACCAGCGGGTCGGCGCCGGTGGCGTGGCGCAGAGCGGCGACCATCGACCCGTTGCCCGGCAACAGACCGCGTTCGGTCGGCAGGGTCGCGTCGACGTTGGTCGCCACCCACAGCGCGCCCGCGCGGATGGCGAGACACGCCTCCGCGAGAGCGGCCCAGGTGTTCTCCGGAGAGTGTCCCTGCACCACCGCGGCCACGTCCGGACCGGCTTCCCGCACGGTGCGCAGCCCCACCGACTCGATCTGGGCGGCCAGGGACTCCGTGCCCACGACGAGCACGACGGCGCCCTGAGGCAACCGCTCACCCAGCAGGGCGGCGGCGGCCTGAGAGCTCGTGTGGACCTCGTCGGGGGTGGCGGGGAGTCCGAGTGCCTCCAGATGCGCGGAGACCTCCGCGGGTGCCTTGGAGGCGTTGTTCGTGACCCACCGGACGGCGGTGCCGTGGTCCCGAAGCGCCCGGAGAGCTTCCGGAGCGCCCGGGACCACTTTGCTGCCGTGATAGACCGTGCCGTCGAGGTCGAACAGGACCGCGTCGTACCCGGCCGACAGGGCGTCAGCCATTCGTGAGCTCCGCGGCGCGCTCGGCGGCGTCGGTCTCGTCCTCCTCGTCGGCCTCTGCCGCGTTCAGGAACCAGCGGACCGCTTCGTCCTTGCGGTCGGCGGCGGCGAGGTTGTCGGCGTAGGCGTAGAACAGCCGGGCGCTCCACGGGTCGCGCTTCTCCGCCTTGAGGTCGTCGCCCTGCAGGGAGACGACGGCGGCGTCCAGCTGGCCGAGGTCACGGCGCGCGCCGGCGGCGACGATCGCGAGTTCGATCTGGGTCGCCTTGCCGAGACGCTCCTTGTCGACCTCCTTCGCGAGGTCGAGCGCCCGCTCCGGGCGGCCGATGGCGCGCTCGGCGTCCGCGATGATCGCGATGTGCTCGTCGGATCGGGTCATCCGGCGGACGGCCCGCAGCTCGGACAGCGCCTCGGACCAGAGTCCCGAGTGGTAGGCGACCAGGCCGAGCGCCTCACGGACGATCGGGACCCGCGACGCCTTGGCCTTCGCGTACTTGGCGTGCTCCATCGCGGCTTCCGGGTCTTCGTCGATCAGACCGCCCGCGGCGACGAGGTGCTTGCCGACGGTTTCCGCGAGCGCCTTGGGCAGCGTGCGGAGTTCACGGCGGACCTCTTCGTCGAGGTCGGAGAACTCGATGCCCTCGGGCAGTTCCGGAGCCGACAGCAGCTCACGCGCCATGGTCTCGTCGTCGACCGGCCGGTCGTCGGTGCGAGGCGTGGCGCGGAAGTCCTTGCGGCCCTCGGAACGGTCACGCTGAGGACGGTCGTCGCGCTTGCGCTCGAACCGGCCTTCGCCGCCACGGGAGTCACCACGCTTGTCGTCGTAGCGCTTCTCCGGGCGATCGGAGGAAGGCTTCCGGTCGGGACGGCTGTCGCGGTCGCCATACGACTTGCGCTCGTAGCCACCGCTGCTGGGGCGACGGTCTCCCGAGGAGGGGCGCTTGTCGTCACGGCGGTCGCTGTTGTAGCCACCGGTACGCGAACCACCGCGGTCGTCATGATCGCGGTAGGACGGACGACGGTCGTCGCTGCCGCCCCGGTTGTCGCGGTCGCCGTACGACTTGCCCTGGGGACGTCCTTCGTAGCGGTTGCCGGAGGGGCGGTCGTCGGACCGGCCGCGGTTGTCCGAGCCGTAGCCGGAACGGGCCGGGCGGCTGTCGGAGCGCTTCTCGTACCGGCCTTCGGAACGATTGTCCGAACGGCTGTCCGAACGATTGTCGGACCGGCTATCGGAGCGGTTGTCGTAGCGACGCTCGGGACGGCTGTCGGACGAGCGGTACCCGCCGCGGTCTCCACCACGACTGTCACTGCCCCGGTTGTCACTGCCCCGGTTGTCACTGCCGCGACTGTCGCTACCTCGGTTGTCGCTGCCGCGGTAGCCTCCACGGTCGCTGCCGCCGCGGTAGCCCCCACGGTTGTCACCCCCACGGTTGTCACCCCCACGGTTGTCACCGCCGCGGTAGCCCCCACGGTCGCCGCCGCGGCTGTCGCCACCGCGGCTGTCCGAGCGGTAACCGCCACGGTCACTGCCGCGGTTGTCCCGGCTGTCGCGCCGGTCATCGGAGCGGTAGCCGCCACGACGATCGTTGTCGCGGCTGCCGGACCGGTCGCCGGCACCAGGGCCGCGACGGTCGTCGTTGTTGTAGCGCGGGCGGTTGTCGTCACGCCCCTGGCCGGCGAACCTGCTGCCGCCGGAGCGCTGGTCGCGGGGACCATCGCCACTGCGCGCGGGCTTGCCGGCGTAGCTGCCCGTACCGCGGGCACCGTGGTCGTCACGGCGCGGGCGGCCCTGGTAGCCGCCGTCGCGACCGCCCCGGTCCTGCCTGCCGCCGGCGGAACCACGCCGGTCACCTCGCTGCGCGTCAGACCGGCCTCCGCGGGGACTCTCGTCCCGGCGGCCCGACCGGCCGGACGCGCCATCATCTGAGTCACGTCGACCGAACTCGGACACTTGGCCTCCTGCCACTATGGAAAAGTTTTCGATACCGGCGACACCCACTGGGCGCGCCAACGGACCACTGTAGTCCGTCCTTGGACATGAAAAGAGGCAGGGCCCTGACCGGGGAGAACCTGTCAGAGGTTCTCGACCCTGGTCAGGACCCTGTCCTGAAGTTAGTCCGGCGGTGTCCTACTCTCCCACAACCCTTCGGTTGCAGTACCATCGGCGCTGTCAGGCTTAGCTTCCGGGTTCGGAATGGGACCGGGCGTTTCCCTGACGCTATAACCACCGAAACACTGTGAAACACTCCCGCACCGACCACCTGTGTCAATACGGTGTGTGGTGTTTCAGAGCTGTAGAGTGGATGCGTAACATCTTTGTGGGCAAGTCCTCGGCCTATTAGTACCAGTCAACTCGATAACACATTACTGTGCTTCCATTTCTGGCCTATCAACCCAATG